>NZ_JBHWIV010000074.1:0-9699 GCF_042731675.1 Kitasatospora sp. NPDC059827
GCTCACGGGGAAACGCGGTAAGGCCCATTGCTCTCGCAAGGGGCCTTCCGGCTGTCTGTGCGCCGCCAGGGACTCGAACCCCGGACCCGCTGATTAAGAGTCAGCTGCTCTAACCAACTGAGCTAGCGGCGCCTGCTGACAGAGAAAACTGTAGCAGCGGCCGGCGGTCGAGCCAAAATCGAATACCGGCCGCCCTCCGTTCACCCCCGGGTCACCAGGACCGGTTCGGCCACGGCGCCGGTACCGGGCTCGCGCGCCGCCCGCACACAGGCCCACAGCACCACCGAGGCCCCGGGCAGCCAGGGCTCCCGCTCCTCCGGGGCGACGATCCAGCGGCCGGTGCCCCGGCCGGGGGAGTCCGGGCCGTGCACCATCCGCTGCAGCGGCGGGACGGTCACCGCGTCGCCCTTGCCGTGGCACAGCAGCGGCGGCACGTCCCGGGCCCACTCCTCCCAGGCCAGCAGCCGGCGCAGCCGGGGCGCGGTGCCGGGCCGGACGAACAGCAGGGTGCGCCCGCGGTAGGCCGCGACCGGGCCGCAGCCGGGGCCGGAGGCCCACAGCTCGTCCAGCACCCGGCGGCCGAACAGCGACGGCATGCTGATCACGTCGAAGGCCCGCCCGCAGGGCAGCACGGAGGGTGCCCACGGGCGGGCCTCCCAGAGGGCGCGCATGCTGCGCGGGTACTCGCTGGCGGAGGCCAGCCAGGCCTCCCCGGCCACGGTGACGTACTCCACCGACTGGTGCGTCCAGATGTCCACGCCCAGCAGCCTGCGCCGTGCGCGCCCCCGGCGTGGTGGAAAGCCCCGTTCGCCGGACAGGGCGACGGGCGATCGCGTACCCTCCGCCGCTGGCATATGCCAGCGGCTGGGGAGGGTCTGCGGAACGGGCCGGGGCGGGACGCGAGGGGCAGGGTTCGAGGGGCTGGGTTCGGCGGGCGGGGTTCGAGGAGTGGGATCAGTCCTCGTGGCGGCGCGGCTGGATCAGGCCTCGGCCGTACTCGATCATCTTGGCCGCGTAGTCCGGGGTCCAGTCCGCGCGCTCGGCGACCTCGGTGTCCGACAGCGCGTCGAACCGGCGCGGGTCGGCCAGCTGTGCGGCGGCGACGGCCTGGAAGTCGGTGGCCCGCTCGGCGGCGGCCCGGAAGGCCAGGGCCAGCTCGGTGGAGCGGCGCAGCAGCTCGGCGGGGTCGTCGATCGACTCCAGGTCGAAGAATCGTTCCGGCTCCGGTTCGGCTGCCTGCGGCTCGAACAGGAGCTGCGCGGGGCGCAGGCGCCTGGTGGGCTCGGGCGTCTCGGCGGGGGAGTCGGGCATGGACGGACACCTCCGGGGTCTCGGTGAGGGAGGGCGGCGGGCTGCTCCGGGCCGCGCCGCCCGGTCGTGGCCGTCGTCCATTGTCTCGCGGCGGCGGCCGGTAGCGGAACGGTGCGCGTGCAGGCGCTATTCCCGGGCGCGCGCCGGGGCGGTGATCCGGGCGCCGCGCTTCCAGGTCGCATGCGAACCGGTTGTACCGGGTACGGCGGCCGCCCGGCGGACCGGGAAGCACCCGCCGAGCGGCGCCACCCATCGAACCGAGCACCGTCCGTCGAGCACCGTCCACCGAACCGGGAGCACCCCATGCGCGCACTGTCCACCGGCCTCCTGCTGGCCGCCGCCGTCCTCGTCCCGGCCGTCCTCGTCCCGGCCGCCCCCGCCGCCGCGGCGGAGACGGCGAAGGTCGTCACCGGGCCGCCCAGCAGCCCGGGCGGCACCTCCACGGCCACCTGCCCGAACGGCACCCACCTGACCGGCGGCGGCTACCGGCTCCAGCCCGATGCCGACGGCCCGGTGCGCGCCAGCGGGCCGACCGCCGACGCCACCGGCTGGAGCGCCCAGGCCGCGCACGGGTCCGTGGTGGCCTTCGCGGTCTGCGAGACCGAGGACTGACCGTCCACGATCGGCTACCTCAGCCGGACCCGGTGGCCGCCGAGGTGCTGGAGGACCTGGTGGTTGGCCTCCCAGCCGTCCGGGAAGGCCACCGGGACCCCGAGTTGGACCGGCTCGGTCGACGGGTGCTCGTCCAGCAGTTCGGCGATCCCGGCCCGGGCGACCACGATGCACGCGTGCCGGTGCCGGGAGGCGAGCACGCAGAGCCGGCCGGTCTCCAGGTGGAAGGCGGTCGCGTCGGGGCGTCCGGAGAGCGGGTGCAGCACCACGGTGACGTCGTACTCCCGGCCCTGCAGCCGGTTCGCGGTGTCCACCGTGACGGCCGGCCCGACCGTGCCGTCCACCGGGACACCCACCTTGAGCAGGGCCGCCCGCACCGCCGCCGCCTGGTCCCGGTGCGCCGTGCCGACGGCGATCCGGTCCGCGGTGAGCGGCGCCTCGCCCTGTTCGGAGCGGGCGGTCAGCCCGCGCTCCAGCAGTCGCCGCACGGTCGCCGCGACGGCCGCCACCGCCTGCGGGTCGGTCCGCACGGTGTGCCGGGCGGGCAGCTCCAGCAGCGCCCAGCCGTGCTCGGCCGCCCGGTCGATCACCGCGTCCAGCGCCGAGCCGTCCGGGCGGACGGCCGGGGTCAGCCCGCGGTCGTCCGGGCCGGTGCCGGAGCGGAACGGCGTGTACGGGTAGAACGCCCGGGAGATCAGCGGCGCCGCGCTGGCCGGCAGCCGCCAGGAGACCGGCAGCCGGTGCGGCTCGATCTGCGGGTTGTGCGCCAGCATCGTCACCACCGCGCTGCTGGACGGGTCGTAGGACAGGCCCGCCCACTGCTCGGTGCCGACCACGGTGAACGGGTCCAGCTGGCCCGGGTCGCCGACGAACAGCGCCCGCTCGAACAGCCGGGCCACCGCCAGCAGGGCGTCCGAGCGCATCTGGTACGCCTCGTCGACGATCGCGTGCCGCCACGGCGCCTCGGCCCGCACCCACTGCCACTTCGCGGCGGTGGAGATCACCACGTCGTGCTCGACCAGGTCGGCGACCTTGTCGGAGGGCGTGACATTGGCGTGCCGGAGCACCTCGGGGCCGGGCCGGGAGTCCGCCGCGTGCAGTCGGCCGATCGTCAACTCCGGTGCCTTCTCGGCCAGTCGGCCGACCAGGTCGTCCACCTGGCCGTTCGTCTGGGCGACGACCATCAGCCGCTCGCCGGCCGCCACCAGCTCCCGGGCCGCCCGCACCACCAGGGTCGACTTCCCGGCGCCGGGCGGGGAGTCCACCACCACGCCGCGCGGCGCGCCGACCGCGGGGTGGACGGTGGCCGCCAGGATCCGGGCCACGGCGGCGTCGGCGGCCGCCCCCGGGGACTGCGCGTCGATCGGTTCGGTCATCACTCCCACTCCTCGGCGGCGACAGCGGCGGTGGTGGTGGCGGCGTTGGTAGCGGACGGCGGGGCCGAGGCGGCGCCCGGCGGGCCGCCGTGGGTCCACGGGGTGTCGTCCGGTTCGGGCAGCGGCGCGGACTGGCGGACCGTCAGCTCGAACAGAGTGAAGGTGACCGGTTCGCCGGGCTCGGGCAGGCTGCCCGGCTCCGGCTCCTTCTTGCGGCCCATGCCGGACAGCACCCGCAGCGTGATGGTGCCCTCGGCCGGGTCGACCGCCACGATCCGCGCCTTCTGCGCCGTCGGGCCGTGCACCCGGTGCGCCTCCCGGCCGAGGTCGGCGTGCGGGCGGTCGGTGGTGCGCAGGGTGACCAGCGGGCGCGGCTTGGGGGAGCGGCCGGTGGTGTCGTAGTCCGGCACCACCTTCGTCACCACCCCGCTGAACGCCTCGCCGGACAGCCGGTGTTCGGCCATCGCCAGCGGGTCGTCCAGGGCCTCCTGGACGTCCAGCCGGGCCTGCTCGCGCTCGCGCTGGGCGAGCTTGCGGGCCGCGGTGACGGCGTCGTCCTGCCGGGGCTGCGGGGGCTCGCCGGCCGCCAGGCGGTCCCGGTGGCCGGTGTAGGACCAGCGGTCGCCGGTCCAGCGCTCCTCCAGGTGGCCGGCCGGCGGCAGGGCGCGCAGCAGGTCCAGGCCCCGCCAGACGTCCCGCCAGGTCGGGAGGAGGACGGCGGACAGCGCCCGCTCCAGCTGTTCGACCGCCGCGCGGACGGCCGCCCGGGCGCGCTCGGCGGCGGCCTCGTCGCGCTGCTCGGTGCTGTGCTGCAGGGCGTTGACGGCCGCGTCGTAGCGGGCGATCGCCGGGGCCAGCACCCCTTCGTCGAAGGCCGGGTCGGTGGCCGGACCGGCCGGCGGGTGCACGAGTTGGCCGTGCTCGTCGCGGGCGGACTCGGCCAGTTCGGCCGCCCCGGCCCCGGTCAGCCCCGGCGGCGGAGCGTGCCAGGCCAGCCGGGCCGCCAGGTGCTGGTCCTCCAGGTGGCTCTGGCCGGTGGCCCAGTGCCGGGCGAGCAGGCCGGTCATCGGCAGCAGCAGGCTGGAACCGGGCACCTGGGCGCGGTCGGTGAGGTGGGTCAGCCAGCGGCCGAGCAGCGGCACCCGCAGCGGTGCCGGGTGGGGGCCCGGGTCGGCGTCCTCGGCGGTGCGGCGGAAGCGGGTGGAGCGGCCGATCAGGGCGAGGTGGTGCACGCCCCCGCCGTTGGGCACGATCAGCTGCGGCGCGTCCGTGCACAACTCCCGGAACACCTGGGTCTTCTCGCCGCTCTCCGGGTCCTTCTCGGAGCCCTCGATCTGTTCGACGTCCGTGCCGAAGGACTCCAGGTAGGGCAGCAGGTCGGCGGCGAGCGCGGCCAGGTAGTCGAACCGGAGCGTGCGGTTGAGCGGCTGCGGCACCAGGTGCAGCCGGGGCGCGTCCCGGTCGGTGCCCAGCAGGACGGCCAGCGGCGCGCCGGCCTCACCGGCGGCGGTCAGCGGGACGACCACCATCGGGCGCTCCGACAGGTGCCGGTGCCGGACGGTGGCCAGCGGCTCGGCCTGCCCGCTGCGGACGGCCTCCAGCCGGGCGAGGGTGGTCAGCAGGCTCATGCGGTCCCGCCCAAGGCTTCCGGGCCCGGCGCTTCCGTACCCGGCGCCCTCGTACCCAGCGCTTCCGCGCGCAGGGCGGAGGCGTAGGCCAGGCGTTCGGCCGCCTCGTGCGCGCCGTCGCCGTCCTCGCCGTCCCCGTCCTCGCCGGCCTCGTTGTCCCCGCCGTTCGAGCCCCCGGCGCCGGCCGCTGCGGCCAGGGCCCCGGTGACCGTCCGGAGGTCGCCCAGCTCGCCGCGCACGCCCCGGCCGAGCTGCTCGACCCGGTCGTCGCAGCGGGCCCGGGCGCGGCAGTGGAAGCCGAGTTCGCAGGTGGAGAGGCAGTCCGGGCTGTAGGCGGCGGGCACCGCCTCGACCGAGGCGGTCAGCTGTTCGGTGCTGCGGGCCGGGGCGCCGTCCTGGTCGGCGGCCAGGTCGAAGTCGGTGCCGGGCGGCAGCGCCTCCAGCAGCCGGCCGATGCCCGTCATCCGGCTCAACTGGCGGCGGGTGGTGGCCAGCTCGCGGCGGACGTCGACGGCGACCGCGGTCGGCCGGTTGCCGAAGTCCTTCGGGCAGACCAGCAGCACGGTGGTGCGGGGGCTGCCCGGCAGCCGCTGCTCGGTGTACGGGTCGTCGGTGAGCGGCAGCCCGGCGGCCGCAGCGGCGGCGTGCTGGAGCGCCAGCACGTACACGGCGGCCTGGCGGGCGGCGGCGCCGACCTTGGCCGGGTCCGCGCTGCCGTCCAGCACCGGGAAGGACTTGATCTCGACCACCGTGCACCGCCCGCCGTGCACCACCAGGGCGTCCGGTTCCAGGTAGGCGGTGCTTCCGGCGACGCCGAGCCGCAGCATCGGGTGGTCCAGCAGCGTCCAGGCGTCCGGGTCGGCGGCGGCCCGGGCCAGGGCCTCGGCCGTCCGGTCGGCGCGGACGGCCGGGCCGGAGCGGTGCAGCAGGTCCGGGACCAGCAGCGGGGTGCGGTCGTCCGCGGGGACGCCGAGGTGGGCGCGGAGCGGCTCCAGCAGGGCGGCGTGGTCGTCCGCCTTCAGCCGGGACTCGAAGACCAGGCCGCGGGCGATCGCGAACGGGGACTGCCCGAAGGGGGCGGGGCGGCCGAGCCGGGCGGCCAGCACCGACTTGTCCACTCCGGCCGCGTCCAGGACGGCGCGGCGGTGGCAGCCCGGATTGGCGGCCAGGGCGGCGAGGGAGCGGGCGTTCAGACTGCGCTGCGGGGCCGGTCCGCGCAGCTCGGCGAGCCGCAGGGCGAGCGGCTCAGCGGGCCCGCCGAGCGGGACGTTCGTCGAGACGTTCATGGTGCGGCCCAGTGTCGCATCCGGGTCCGACAACGCGGTGCGGACCGGGCGGCCGGGGCCCGCGATCGTGGCCGCCGTGCCGGTGGGGGATCATGGAGCCCGGTGCTCAAGGGTGAGACCGACCGTTGACCGCCCCGTTGCGAGGAGCCTGCCATGCCCGCCCGAATCGTGCTGGTCCGCCACGGTGAGACCGAGTGGTCGGCCACCGGCCGCCACACCGGCCGCACCGACATCCCGCTGACCGAGGAGGGCCGGGCGATGGCCCGGGCGCTCGGCGCCCGACTCGCCAAGGCCCCCTGGAACGGCCTGCCGGACGCGCTCGTCTACACCAGCCCGCTCGGCCGCGCGAAGGAGACCTGTGCGCTGGCCGGCCTCGGCGACCGCGCGGTCGACCGCCCCGAACTGCTGGAGTGGGACTACGGCCAGTACGAGGGCCGCACCGGCGCCGACATCCGGGCCACCGACCACCCCGGCTGGCTGATCTGGCGCGACGGGGTGCCCGGCGGCGAGAAGCTCTCCGACGTCGCCGCCCGGGTGGACGCCTTCCTGGCCGGACTCAACGAGGAGCACGGCGTCCCGGAGTCGGACACCACCGAGATGCACTGCGCCGACCGGGACGTCGTCCTGTTCGCGCACGGCCACCTGCTGCGCATCCTGACCGCCCGCTGGCTGGGCCTGCCGCCCGAGTTCGCCCAGCGGTTCAAGCTCGGTACGGCGGCGCTGTGCGTGCTGTCCTGGGAGTACGGCGCCCCGGCGGTGGAGGTCTGGAACGACCTGTCCCACCTGGAGGGGCTGAACGCGGCCCACTGAGGCCGGTGGTGACGACCCGTCACAGCGGTCGTCGGTCCGCTCAGGCCGCCGCGGCCCGGTCGTAGCCGATCAGGAAGCGGCGGACCTCGGCGACCGAGGCGTGTTGCCGCAGCCGTCCCGCGGTGTCCGCCAGCATGCTGCGGATCCGGGCCGAGCGGACCTCGCCGAACAGTGCGACGGCGGCCGAGCCGTGGTGCGCCGCCCCCGTCAAGTCCCCCCGGCCCAGCCGGTCGTGGGCCAGTTCGGCGGTGTACAGCACCCGGTTGCGGACGAAGTGCGGCTCCTGGAGCGCTATGGCCAGCGCGGCCTGCTCGCTGGCCCGGTCCCAGTCCTCCAGGGCGGACCAGCACTGCGACTGCAGCCCGGCGATCTCCGCCTCGCCGAAGAAGGACATCCACTCCGGGTCGGTCTCCGACGGCCCCCGGTCGAACAGCGCGTAGGCCCGGCCGATCGCGCGTTCGCAGGCGGAACGGTCCCGCAGCACGGCCCAGGCGCCGGCCTCGCGCATGGCGAGCAGGGCGAGCAGCCGGGCGGAGTCCACCTCCCGGGCTGCGGACTGCCCGGCCTGCGCGGCGCGCAGCGCCTCGCGCGGGCGTCCGGCGTCCCGGGCGAGGAAGGCGCTGTTGCAGAAGACGTGCGCCTCCAGGGCGGAGTCCCCGGCCATCCGGGCGGTGGCGAGCGCCTCGGCGTAGAACGAGCGGGCGTCCGCCAGCCGGTTCGAGTCGTGCGCCAACCAGCCCACCGAGATGGCCAGTTCACCGGCCCCGGCCTGGAGCCGGCGCTCGGTCTCGGCGCTGTAGTCGCCCTCGTTGAGCAGGACGTAGGCGGTGCGCAGGGACTGCCCGGCGAGTTCGTACAGGGCGTCCGCGCCGTGGGCGTCGTCGGCCAGTCTGATGTCCCGGACGGCCTGTTCGACGCCGAACACCTCGGCGGTGCCGACCTTGCGCAGCGGCGGCACCGGCCCGGGGCGCCCGAACACCACCGGATCGGCGCCGTGCAGTGCGGGCGCGGTGAACTCCGCACCGGGGAAGGCGGATCGGCCGGGTGCCGGGCCGAAGCCGGGGCCGGTGGCGGTGACGGCAGGGGTGACCGGGCCGGCGGCGGCCGGCCGGTCGATGCCGATCACGGTGGCCAGCGCGGTGGTGCCGCCGGCCAGGAACGTACGGCGACGCACGTCGTCGTTCTCCTCGTCGAGATAGGGCGATCCATCGGGCCCCCTGGGCACCGCGCCGGCCATCGGCCACGGGGGCCCGTCCGGAGCGGTTGGATCCGCGTACGGCGAGGCAGCGTACGGGAGTTGAGTGGAGAGTGGTGAGCGCGGGGCGGGCAGGGGCGGGAACGGTGGATGGACCGGGAGGTGGAGCGCGGCCGCCCCGGCGGACGCCCCGCCGCCGGCCGCCGAGCGGCGGCGGACGGCGGTGCGGGGGGCGAAGCCGAGGTCGGTGAGCGTGCATCCCGGCCACATGTGCCGGAACACCCGCTCGTAGGCGTAGTTGGGGCAGCGGATCTCACCGGACTCGACCCGTCCGACGTAGCGGGCGTCGCAGGACACGTGCTCGCCGATCTCGCGGGCGGCGCGGCGGACGGCCGTGGCGAACTCGCCCGGTGAGCGGTCGCCGCGCAGTGCGCGCATCACGGTGTTGGGGGACGGTCGGTTCGGCTCGGCCGGTGGGGTGGCTGCCATGGCGCCGAGAGTACTCGGAGTCACCGGTCGGACACATTCGGTTGGTGCGGCATTTGCTGTCAATCCGGTGCAAAGCGGGCATTGTTGTCGGATATCCGCCATGAAATGCCATGCCTTGCTGTAATGCGCCCCGTGGCCTCCGGCGGTCCCGCGGCGTTGTCCTGATACGTGGAAGCCCAGGCCGCCCCCCGGCCCGTCCCCGCCCCCGCGGCCCCACACCCGGCGGCAGTGCTTCCGAACCGACGAGGTACAGGAGGGCCCATGATGGCCACCGGACTGCCGCAGCACCGACCCGTCGCCGGGGGCGTGCTCGCCGCCGCCGTCCCCGCCCTGCTCCCCGACCCCGCCGACGACCGGTTCCCCGGCCGGGGCCCGGTCGAGGGCGGCCGGGGCTCCTGCGGCGGACTGCGCCGGGACGCCGTCGTCCCGGCCGAGGACACCCTCCTCACCGCCTGCGACACGGTGACGGTCGCCCTGCGGCACGGCCTGGAGGCCGTCGACATCCTCAGGCTGCGCCGCGCCTGCGGGGCCGTCCTGCAGAGCCGCAACGGCAGCACCGTCTCCTTCCTCGTCCCGGCCGGTACCTGGGAGACCTGGCACCTGCCCGGCAGCTCCTGTACGGCCGGCGCCCTGGTGCCCGGCGCCACCGACCCGCGCTGGGTGATCCCGCCCACCGGAACCGGCCGCGCCACCCGCCCCACCGACGCCTGGGTGCTCCGCTCCGCCCTCTGCGAGGCCGCCTGCACGCTCACCGCGGGCGGCCTCGGCCCGTTCTAGCGGGCGTGCCGCGCGGATCAGGCCGGGCCCTTACGCCTCCGACCGGATCCCCGTGGCACGCCCCCGACCAGGGGAGCGACCTCGGCGGTGACCCGCCCAGGTCGCTGGACGGCGACACCCCCCCCGGGGGGCCGCCACCGCCGCCCAGCCCCGTTGGCCGGGCCGCGCCACCCCCCCCCCGGGGCCCGGCGCGGGTGAAAGGCGACCGGGGGCGA
>NZ_JBHWIV010000074.1:9709-42221 GCF_042731675.1 Kitasatospora sp. NPDC059827
GGGCGCGCCCGCTCGGCGCGCCCCCCCCTCGCGGGCGGCAGCGCCACCCCCCCCTGGCCCCCGCCCCCGCGACTCCCTGCCCTTGTCGCCGTCCGGCGACTCCCCGCCCCTGTCGCCGTCCGGCGATAATGGCCTCCATGGGACGAAGCAACAGGGCCGCGCGCAGCCCCGAACCGGAGCTCGCCACCGGCGCGGACGGCCGCACCCACGCCCAGGGTCCGCTGACCCGCCAGGTCGGCTCCGGCCTGGCCGAACTGCGCCCCGACCGCGACCGTCCGCACGCCTGGACGCTGCTGGTGGACGGCGCCCCGCAGTCCCTGGTCGACCTCGCCGACCCCACCCACCTGGGCTTCGAGTACCAGCGCCGGCTCGGCCACCTGATCGACCTGGTCGCGCCGCCCGGCCGCCCGCTGACCGTCCTGCACCTGGGCGGCGGCGCGCTCACCCTCGCCCGCTACGCGGCCGCCACCCGGCCGCGCTCGCGCCAGCAGGTCGCCGAGATCGACACCGCGCTCACCGAACTCGTCCGCGCCGAACTCCCCCTGGAGCGCGGCTGGCAGATCAAGGTGCGCGGCGGGGACGCCCGCGACGTGCTGGAACGCACCCCCGAGGGCAGTGTCGACCTGGTCATCACCGACGTCTTCTCCGGCGCCCGCACCCCGGCCCACTGCACCACCGTCGAGTTCACCACCCTCGCGGCCCGTGCCCTCGCCCCCGGCGGCTGGTACGCCGCCAACATCGCCGACGGCGGCGCGCTGCCCTTCGCCCGCTCCCAGGTCGGCACCCTCGGCGCGGTCTTCCCCGAGCTGGCTCTGACCGCCGACCCGGCCGTGCTGCGCGGCAAGCGCTTCGGGAACCTCATCCTGGCCGCCGCCCACACCCCGCTCCCGATCGCCGACCTGACCCGCCGGGTCGCCTCCGACGCCTCCCTCGGCCGGGTCGAACACGGCCGCGCCCTGGCCGACTTCACGGCCGGCGCCACCCCTGCCACGGACGCCACCGCGGCGCCCTCCCCGGCGCCGCCGCCGGGCGTCTTCCGCTGACGGTGCCGGCACCGGTGCCGGTACCGGTGCCGTTCGCCGTGCGGTAAATCCGTTGGTGTGCGGTCCGGTTGCGGCGCACACTGGCCGCAGCCGGACCGGCTGTCGACGCGAGGGGGCCGCATGCGCATCCGACCCGCCCGCCCGGACGAGGCGGAGCTGCTCACCGCCATCGCCCTGCGGGCCAAGGCGTACTGGGGTTACGACGAGGCCTTCATGGCCGCCTGCCGGGAGGAGTTGACCCTGGACGCGGCCGCCGTCGAACGGGCGTCGACGCTGCTGGCCGAGGAGGGCGGCCGGGTGGTGGGGTTCGCCGCGCTGACCGGCGCCCCGCCGTCCGGCGAGCTGGACCTGCTCTACGTGGAGCCGGACCGGATCGGCCGCGGCGTCGGCCGGGCCCTGTTCGAGGAGGTCCGCGACCGGGCCCGGGCCGTCGGCCTGCGCCGCTTCACCGTCGACGCCGACCCGAACGCCGAGCCCTTCTACCTGGCGATGGGCGCCGTGCGGATCGGCAGTACGCCGTCCGGCTCGGTACCCGGGCGTGAACTCCCGCTGCTGGAGGTGGAGCTGGGGCCCTGAGCCGCGCGTCCTGACCCCTGACCTTTGACCCCTGGGTCCTGGGCGCGCGCGGCCGGGGACTGCTCAGTGCCCGCGCGGCAGTCCGCGGTGCTTGAACATCGCCGCGCCGGTGAGCAGCAGTCCGGCGGCGATCGGGGCCAGTACGGCGGTCGCGGTGGCGGTGCCGTCCTCCGCGGCGGTCACGGTCGCGGTGTCGGCGAGGGCGAGGGCCTCGGGCGTCCCGGTGCCCGCGGGGGCGGTCGGGGTCGCGGCGGGGGTCGCCCTACCGGCCGTTCCGGCGGGTGCCGCCGAGCCTGGCCCCTCGTGCGCCGCGGCTTCCCGGACGAGGGGCGTCCCGACGGCCCCGGCCGTGCCGGGCCGGTCCGGGGCGTTCGGGTCGTCGGCGCCGGTGGTGGGGCCGGACCGGGGGCGGGGGACGACCGGCAGTGCGGCCGGTTCGCCCTCGCGGGAGGCGCGGGTCCCGGTGGGGCGGTCCTGGGCGGGGACGCCGCCGAGCAGACCGGAGGCGAGGGCGAAGGCGTCGGGGACGGCGGTGCCCTGGCCGGGCAGCGGCAGCCCGCCGGCCCGGATACGCTCCTGGAGGACACCGTCGACCACCCCCGCGGCCCCGTCGGTCGGGCTGCCCGCCGGCTCGCCGCCGGTCCGGGCGCCGCTGGTCCGTTCACCGTCGGCCGGTTCGCCGCCGCTCGGTTCGCCGACCGGACCGGGGGAGCGGCCGGGGCTCGCGGCGCCGTGCTGCCCCGGGCCGACCGGGCGGACGGCTGACGGCCCGTCGAGCGCGGGCCCGCCGTGCGCGGCCCGGCGGACGGCCGGCCGGGGCTGCTCCGAGGGGGGTCCGGCGGTGGCCGCGTACGCGCCGGGGGCGCCGACGCCCCAGAGCTGGGCGAGCAGGGCCCCGCCGGCGGCGACGGTGCGCGGGCGGGGCAGCCACCGGGCGGCCGCTCGCCGTGCTCCGGCGACGCCGCGGGCGGCGGGTTCCTGGGGCTCGGTCGCGTGATTGGCTCGCACGTGAGTTGAGAACGAGCGGGCGGGCGGTGAGGTCACGGCCGCCGTCACGGACAGTCATCGCGCAGGTGGCCCCGGGGCGCTGTCCCCGGGGCCACCGACCGCGCGGCGGTCAGGAGTTGGGACGCAGGGTCCAGGTGACCGTCATCACACCGGTGACGGCGCCGTCGGCGCGGGTGATCTCGACGGTGACCGGGAACTCGGGGCGGCCGCCGGCGTCCAGCTCGGCGACCACCTCGGCGGCCGGGCGGCCGAGCACGGCGGTGGCGGTGACCTCGCCCATCGCCAGCTTCTTGTAGGCGATCTCGGCGTTCACGGCGAGCGGCACGGCCCGGGAGAGCTGGTCCCCGAAGGCGGCCAGCACGATGCAGCCGCTGGCGGACTCGGCGAGGGTGAACATCGCGCCGGCGTGCGGGCCGCCGACGTGGTTGTGGTACGCGGGCTGGTCGGGCAGCCGGAGCACGGCGCGGTCCGGGGTGGTCTCCAGGTACTCGAGCTTGAGGGTGTGCGCCATCGGCACGGTGGCGTCGAGCATCTGGCCGATCGAAGGAGTGGTCATGGCGACGATGTTACTAGCCGGTAGCTTGTTGTGGCAGGGGCGGACCGGAAAACCCGGACCGCCGGGCACAACTGAGCCCACGCCCGATCGGAGAACGCGAGAAGATGCGAGAACGCGAAAACGCGAAAACGCGAAAACGCGAAAACGCGAAAACGCCCGAGGGGCCGATCTCTTGAAGAGATCGGCCCCTCAGGCTCTGGGGTGAGTAACGGGACTCGAACCCGCGGCCACCTGGACCACAACCAGGTGCTCTACCAACTGAGCTATACCCACCATCTGTCCGGCCCGTTCCCGCTTCCGCGTTCCCGTTCCGACAGGAAGAACTGTACAGGATCCGAGAGGGTGCTCGCGCCGGGGTTCCGCCCCGGCCGACGGCGGCACCCCCTCCGACCCCGCGACGACCCGGTCAGTCGGTCGCGGCCCGGTACTTCTCCGCGATCCCGCGCGCCGTCTCGGCGTCCGGGCCGGGCTGCGGCACGAACACCGCCTCGCGGTAGTAGCGCAGTTCGTCGATGCTCTCGCGGATGTCCGCGAGCGCCCGGTGGTTCCCGCCCTTCGGCGGGCTGTTGTAGTACGCCTTCGGGTACCAGCGGCGGGCCAGCTCCTTGATCGAGGAGACGTCCACGATCCGGTAGTGCAGGTGCTTCTCCAGGGCCGGCATGTCCCGGGTCAGGAAGCCGCGGTCGGTGGCCACCGAGTTGCCGCACAGCGGCGTCTTCCCGGCCTCCGGCACGTGCTCGCGCACGTACGCCAGGACCCGCTCCTCGGCCTCGGCCAGGGTCACGCCCTGCTCCAGCTCCTCCAGCAGGCCGGAGGAGGTGTGCATCGCGCGCACCACCTCCGGCATGTTCGCCAGGGCCTCCGCCGGGGGGCGGATGATGACGTCCACGCCCTCGCCGAGGATGTTCAGCTCGGAGTCCGTCACCAGCACCGCGACCTCGACCAGGGCGTCCCGGTCGAGGTCGAGGCCGGTCATTTCACAGTCGATCCATACCAAACGGTCATTCACGCAACTCACCCTACGGCGCGATCACGCGCCGCGGGGACCGGAGGAGCCGACCGGGGTGCCGGAGCGCAGCCGTCGGCCTGGTGCTCCTCTGCCCCGTCGTGCGTGCCGGGGCCGTCCGGGCGCTCGCCCTCCCGGCCGGTGCGGACCGCGTGGCCCTCCCGCCCGGGGCGTGCCTCGCGCGCCGTCCGTGCCCCGTCCGCCGCGGTCACCCGGGCGCCCGGTGCGCGGACCTGGGGAGCCCGCGCCTGCCGGCCCCGGAGCTCACCCGCCCCGGTCGCCGGCTGACCGGCGGCACCCGTCGGAACCCGGCCGCCCGGTGCACCGTGCGCCCGTCCGGCCGCGCCCGGCTCGTCACCGGGGCGCCCGTCCGCGCTGCGGTGCCCCTGGCCCTGACCGCGCGCCCCCGGCTGGGGGTGGCCGTCCTCGGCCGCCGCGTGCTCGGCGGTGCGCGGCGGACGCCCCGCACCCGGACCGGCCTGCGGCGGCACCAGCGGCGACCGCACCGGACCGCGCGCCGCACCCTGCTGCCCGGGGTGCGGCTGCTGCGCGGCCTGCTGGTGCGGGTACGGCTGGCCCGCCCGACCGTGGAAGCCCTGGGCGGCCGGCGTCCCGGCCTGCCCCGGACCGTACGGACCGGCCTGTCCGTGCGGCACCTGCTGCCCGTGTCCGACCGGCTGCCCGTGCTGGCCCGGCTGGCCGGCCTGGCCCTGGGCGCCCGGACCGGCCGGGTACGGGTGGCCCTGCGGCCCGCCGTGCCCCGCGCCGCCGAACAGCCCGCCGCCCGCCGCGGCCGCCGCGTGCGACAGGGCGCCGGGCAGCCGGATGTCGGCCGCCGGGGTCGGCGTCTGCTGCCCGGGGCGGCGCGCCCGGTAGCTGGTCCGGTACGCGGCCGGGGAGACCCCGAGCTGACGGCGGAAGTGCCCGCGCAGCGCGACCGGCGACCGGAACCCGCACCGGCGCGCCACGTCGTCCACCGACAGCTCCGACGTCTCCAGCAGCCGCTGCGCCTGGAGCACCCGCTGGGTGATCAGCCACTGCAGCGGCGCACTGCCGGTGAGCGTGCGGAAGCGGCGGTCGAAGGTGCGCCGGCTCATGTAGGCACGGGCCGCCAGCACCTCGACGTCGAACTGCTGGTTGAGGTTCTCCAGCGCCCAGGTGACGACCTCGGCCAACGGGTCGTTGCCGATCTCCTCCGGTAAAGACTGATCGATGTACTGGGCCTGTCCTCCGCCGCTGCGGCGGCTGGGCACCACCAGGCGGCGGGCCAGCGCGTTGGCGGCCTCGGCGCCGTGGTCGCTGCGCACCACGTGCAGGCACAGGTCGATGCCGGCGGCGGTGCCGGCCGAGGTCAGCACGTCGCCGTCGTCCACGAACAGCTCGCGCGGGTCCACGTGCACCCGCGGGTACCGCTTGGCCAGGGTCGGCGCGTACATCCAGTGGGTGGTCGCCGGGCGGCCGTCCAGCAGGCCGGCCGCGGCGAGCACGAACGCACCGGTGCAGAGGCCGATGATCCGCGCGCCCTCGTGGTGGGCCTTGCGCAGGGCGGTGATCGCCTCGACCGGGGGCGGCTGGGAGATCGAGCGCCAGGCCGGTACGACGATCGTGCCGGCCCGGGCGAGCGCCTCCAGGCCGTACGGTGCGGAGAGGGTCAGGCCGCCCGTGGTGGCCAGCGGTCCCTCCTCCCCGGCGCAGACCAGCAGTCGGTAGCGGGGCACCCCGGCGTCCTGGCGGTCCACGCCGAAGACGGAGAGCGGGATCGAGCTCTCGAAGATCGGCGCGCCGCCGAAGATCAGCACCGCGACGGTCTCCCGGCGGCGGCGGCCGGACAGCTTGCGCGGGGAGCCGATGGTCGCCAGCGCGCCCGCGGAGCCGTTGCCGCCCGGGGCGCCGTGGCCCAGCGGGCCGTGACCGGGGGCGGTGCCCAGGGCCAGGCCGCCGCCGAGCGGGCCGGCGCCGGAACCGTTCAGCCCCGGGGCCGCGCCGGTGGCGGGGTAGGCCGGGTGGCCGGCGTAGCCCGGGTGGTCGCCGTAGGGCTGCGCGGGGCCGCCGTGGGGCTGGCCCGTGCCGTGCGCCGCGTGCGCCGCGCCGTGGCCGGGTCCGTGTGCCGCGCCGTGGCCCGGGTTGACGGGGCCTCGGCTGACGGATTGTCCGGCGGGGTTCGGGTAGCCACCCTGGTGTCCGCCCGGGTGCCCGCTCTGGTGCCCGCCCGGATGTCCGCCCGGATGTCCTCCCTGAACCGGCTGCGCGCCGTACGGGGCGGGGCCGCCGTGCTCGACCGGGGAGTGGCCGGGGGCGGCGGACGGCACGGCGGGATAGGGGGAGTGCGAGGCGGGGCCCGAGGGGCTCGGGATGCCGGAGGCGCGGGTGGTGGCGGCGATCGCGGAGGTGCCGGTGCTTCTCACGGGCCGACTCGCGGTGCCGGTCGGCGCCTGGCCGCTGTCAGGACCCGCGTCGCTCCTGCTCACCCTGCTCAAGGCGCTCAAGCCCCCTCGGTGGTGTGGTGTGGGTGGTGCGGCACTGCTGGCCAAGATCGAAATCTATCGGGTGGACCGTTGCCGTTGTGACAAGTTCACCATCCGACGCTATGTCGACATGGCAATTTGGCGTGATGCATTCGATCACGAAGCGTGGCACCCGTCGACCCTTCTGGGAAGAGGGCCGGTACAACGGTGGCTGGTTGTCGCAGGACGGTTCCTGGGGTGTCCGGCTTCCGGGCGCCCGGTCGGCGGGTCTGGGCTGCGGATTTGCCCAAGGCGGAGCACGTGGCGCGAAATTGACCGAAAATCGGCGGTGCACAGGAGGGCGCACGGGCACCGGCCGTGCGCCTCCCAGGCTTCATCCGGCCAGTGCCAGGACGGGCGGACCGTTACTCCCGCGGCCCGGCTACGTTCCTGCCGTGAACACCAACCGCCGGCTCGAACAGGCCAACGACAACGCCGCCGCCTTCTGGCTCGCCCAAGCCCGTGCGCACGGCTGGCACTCCCGCGTCCGACCGGGCCTCACGGCCGTCCGCTGCGCCCGCACCCCGGACGACTCCCAGCGCTTCGTGGTCACCCGCCCCTGCGCTGAACCAGCCGAACTGGAACGGCAGTTGGCCGAGCTCCAGGCCGAGTGGGGCACCATCCGCTTCACCCTGGAGGACCCGTACGGCGGGCTCGACCTGACCCACCTCGGAGCCGTCCTGATGCCGCTCATGCCGGTGATGGCCCGGGAGCCCGGACCGGTCGACGGTGTGCCCGCCGATGACTCGGTGGCCGACGGCCCGGCGGTCGACGGCCCAGTGGTCGACGGCCCGGACGCCGGGCTGCCCTTCGTCTCGACGGCGCACGACGGCGCCCTCCTGACGGTAGATGAGGCATCGGACGGCGACGCCCTCGCGCTGGTGGAACGCATCGTCGTGGACGGTTTCCCGCTGCCCGCCCGACAGCCCTGGACCCGCGGCGAAGCCCTCCCGGAGCGGCTGCTCGCCGAACCCGGCTGCCGGGCCTGGCTCGGCCGCGTCGACGGAGCACCGGCCGGTGCCTGCCTCACCTACGACGACGGCACCGCCACCGGGGTGTACTGGGTGGCCACCCTGCCCGACCAGCGCGGAAGGGGCGTGGCCCGGGCCGTACTGGAGACCGCGCTGACCCACGCCCACCCGGACCGCCCGGCCACCCTGGTCGCCACCTCGGTCGGTGAACCGCTGTACCGCAAGCTCGGGTTCACCGGACAGGGCCGGACCTGCTGGTGGACCAGGACCCCGCCGAGAGGCTGACCTGCGGGCCCGCGCTACCCGGCGACCGCTGCGGCGACCGCGCCAACGACCGCTGTGGCGACCGCGCCAACGACCGCTGTGGCGGCGGGCGCCGCGGCGAACACCGTACGGGCAGGCCTCGTCCCACCCGTCCCATCCGCAGCTCTTGCCCCACCCGCACTGCCCGTACCACCCGTTCCACCAACACCTTCGGCTCCACCCGCCCCACCGGCCGCGCTGCGGAGGGGGGTTGACCGCCCCGGCGCGAACGACCGGTCGCGGTGCGCGCCCGGCTCCGCCCCACCGCCCGTCCGCAGGTCGCCGGCCGCCCCGGCGTCCGACCCCCGGCGCACTCCCGGGCGTTGGAGGCCGTCGGCGATCGCGGCAAACCCGCCTGATCGGTTTCGGACACCGGACCCGGCCCCGGAAGCCGGGGCGACGGCCGTCCCGACGCTCACGGGAACGGGCGCACTCGGACCCTCCAGGGCGGTCGCCGTTGCACGTGCGCCGGCCCGTGCGCCGAGTTGCGCCGTCGCACGGGTGGGCACGGTGGCCGCCTGCTGTCGCCCGGGCCCACCCGCGCGCGCCCCCGGCCGGGCGCCTGTGCGTGCGGAGGGTGCGTTGCGTGCGGAGGGTGCGTTGCGCGCGGACAGCACCAGGCCGACGGCCTCCGGGATCCCGCCCGCTTTCAGCGTGGGCCGGTAGCCGTTCTCCGCCCACGGCCGGCCGTGGTGCAGCCAGACGCTGCGCAGCCCGGCCAGTTCGGCACCGGCGATGTCGGCGGGTGCGTGGTCCCCGACCATCCAGGTGTGCGCCGTCCAGTCCCCGGTCGGTCGGATGCCGCACCGCCGGGCGGCTATCTCGAAGATCAGCGGGTCCGGTTTGACGCAGTCGGCCTCCTCCGAGATCACCCAGCCGTCGACCAGCGGCCCCAGCCCGGTCCGCCGGATCTTCTCCAACTGCGGCCGGGTGCCGCCGTTGGAGACGATGCCGAGGGTCCACCCGGCCGCCCGCGCGGTCCGCAGCGCCTCCACCGTCCGGGACGGGCAGTGGATGTGCGAGTTGATGCCGCGTCGGAAGTGCGCGAGCAGGAACTCGAGCGAGGCGTCCAGGCCGTAGCGGCGCCGGACCGCGGACAGTACGGTGCTGCGCGGCACGTAGCCGCCCCCGTCGAGGGTGACGAACCAGTCGAGGTCCCCGGGCGGCAGGTGGTGTTCGGACAGGAAGTCCCGCGCCCAGGCCCGGAAGGCGGCGTCCCGGGGGAGCAGCGTGTTGTCGAGGTCGAACAGGAGCAGCGGCATGCCGAGCATGGTGCCAGCGGCCCGGCCCATGCACCTGGCAAATGCCAGACCGCGTCGCGAAGCCGTACGAAGTGGCCGAAAGGACCCGGACATCGGATGGACGGGGCGGGCCCGGGCGGGCCGGTGAGCAGGCCGGGATCCGTGGGGCGTAACGGTTGGCGACATTCCGCAACGGATCGTCGCCAATCCATGACAGTCCGGTCACGGTGTCCGGCGGGCCTGTTGCGCCTCTGGGCCCGCTCAGTCAAGCTCCTTAGAACCTCCGTTCTGGAGGGGGGCGTGATCGCCTGCGGGCAGGGCGCACTGCCACGGCGGGCGCATCCTCCTTTCGCGGGAACAACGTCGCTCCGGGGCTTCGCCGCTGGGCCGGGCCCCGTGCTCGTCGTACTCTGAAAGGAACAGGTCACATACGGTGCTGCGCGTCGCCGACCGACGTCATCCCGTGGGCGGGCCTGCTGCCCGGGCAGCGTTGTCCTCCTCTCCTGTCGGCCCCTCTCCCTTGAAGAGCCGTGAGCCATGGCTGGTTTTGAGCCTTCCCGACCGGTCGAACCGGACGCGCCCCGCAGCGCGGGCGCAGGGCCCCGGGGAGACGGCGCCCGCACCCACCTCGACCCGTCCGCCGGGCAGCTCGACGAGCGCCCGAACGACCGCGCCGAGGAGCGTGTCGACGCGCGTGACGACGAGCGCGACGAGCATGTCGAGCCACGTGTCGCCGAGCTCGATGATCGACGCATCGGCGGACAGCGCGGCGAGCGGTCGGGCGAACTGCCTGGCGGGCAGCCCGAACAGCATGCGGACGGCAGTGCCGCTACCGACCCCGGTGCCGGCACCGGTGCCGAGGTCGGCGGTCGTGCCGATGGTTCGGCCCACCCCGACGGCGGGCCGGACGGCGGACGGGCAGGCGCCGTCGGGACGCCGCAGCCCGCAGCCACGAGCCCTGGTCGGGCCGAACCCCACGCCCTGGTGCGCGCCCTGCGCGGCCTCCGGCGCGGCAGCCTCGCCAGGCGTGACCGCCCCGGGCCGCGCCAGCGCCGTGACGGGCGTCCGGCCGGGCCCGCGGAGCCCCCGGTGACGGGCCGCCCCGGCCCCGGTGCCGAACGTCCGGACACCGCCTCCGGTCCGCTCGGCGGGCACATCGAGCCGTCGGCGACGGACGCGCCCGGGCGCTCCCTCGATCCGGTGTTCCAGCACGGCGTCGTGGTGGGCTTCGACGGCTCGCTGTCGAGCGAGCGCGCCCTCGCCTACGCCGTCGGCATGGCCCGCCGGTCGCAGTGCGGCCTGGTGATCGTGCACGTCGCCAACCGCCTGCCCGCCACGGTCTGGGCGGGCTGTGAACCTCCCGTCTTCGTCGATCTCCCGGACCACCGCACGGAGGTCCTCGGCCTGGAACTCGCCTGCGCGGACTTCCTCGCGGGGGTGCCGTGGGTCCTGATCGAGCGGGGCGGCGACATCTGCCACGAGATCGAGGAGGTCGGCCGCGAGTACGCCGCCGACGCGATCGTCGTCGGCACGACGCACGGCCTGCTCGGCAAGATCTTCGGCTCGGTCTCCGGGCGGCTGGCGCGGCGGGCCAACCGCCCGGTGATCGTGATCCCTTGAGGACTTCCAGCTGTCGCGGAGTCCCCGCGGCGGCGGTTCCCGCTGCCGCGGTCGCTCCTCAACAGCCCTTGTGGAGCGGTGGGTTGGCCTGGCGGGCCCGGCTCCCGGGGTGACCACCGGAAGCCGGCCGTCAGGAGTCGACGGTCAGATGCCGATCGTCACGACGTGACGCCGAGCTGCCGGGCGATGAGCATGCGCTGGACTTCGGACGTGCCCTCCCCGATCTCGAGAATCTTGCAGTCGCGCCAGAAGCGGGCGACCGGGAACTCGTTCATGAAGCCGTACCCGCCGTGGATCTGGGTCGCCTCGCGGGCGTTGTCGACGGCGGCCTCGGACGAGTACAGCTTCGCGATCGCGGCCTCCTTCTTGAACGGTTCACCGTGCAGCAGCCGGGAAGCGGCGTCCCGCCAGGCCAGGCGGGAGGTGTGGGCGCGCAGCTCCATGTCGGCCAGCTTGAACTGGATGGCCTGGTTGGCACCGATCGGGCGGCCGAAGGCCCGGCGGGTGCCGGCGTACTTGACGGACTCGTCGACGCAGCCCTGGGCCAGGCCGGTGGCCAGGGCCGCGATCGCGATGCGGCCCTCGTCGAGGATCCGCAGGAACTGGGCGTAGCCTCGGCCACGCTCGCCCAGCAGGTTGGCCGCGGGGACGCGGCAGTCGGTGAAGGACAGTTCGCGGGTGTCGGATGCGTTCCACCCGACCTTCGAGTACTTCTTCGAGACCTGGAACCCCGGGGTCCCGGTGGGCACGATGATGGACGAGATCTCCCGCACGGGCGAGCGGAATTCGCCTTCTTCACTCGAACGAGCGATCGGTTCGGTGAGCGCGGTGACGGTGACCAGTCCGGTGATGTCGGTGCCGGAGTTGGTGATGAAGCACTTGGTCCCGTTGATGACCCACTCGTCGGTGGCCTCGTCGTAGCGGGCGGTGGTGCGGGTGGCCCCGGCGTCCGAGCCGCCCTCCGGCTCGGTGAGGCCGAAGGCGCCGAGGAGTTCGCCGGAGGTCAGCCGGGGCAGCCACTCGCGCTTCTGCTCCTCGGTGCCGAAGCGGTGGATCGGCATCGCGCCGAGCGAGACGGCGGCCTCCAGGGTGATCGCCACCGAGGAGTCCACGCGGGCGAGTTCCTCCAGGACGAGGCCGAGGGCGAAGTAGTCGCCGCCCATGCCGCCGTACTCCTCCGGGAAGGGCAGGCCGAACAGGCCCATCCGCCCCATCTCGCGGACGATCTCGTAGGGGAACTCCTCCCGCTCGTAGAACCCGCCGATCTTCGGCGCCACCACGTCCTGGGCGAACTCCGCGACGGTGCGCCGCAGTTCCTCGTACTCGC
Organism: Kitasatospora sp. NPDC059827; assembly: GCF_042731675.1. Lineage (NCBI taxonomy): Bacteria > Bacillati > Actinomycetota > Actinomycetes > Kitasatosporales > Streptomycetaceae > Kitasatospora > Kitasatospora sp. NPDC059827. The sequence continues at coordinate 21,865 of NZ_JBHWIV010000074.1, forward strand.
TGCTGAGCCGGTGGTCGAGCATCTGATCCTCCTGGTGCCCGGCCGGGGTGGCCGCGGGCATGAGCGGGACGGCCGGCGTCCGTCTGACGGTGTGACGGTCGCACGGTGTGGTTGACGGATGAACGCGGTGCGGTGGCGCCGGCCGGGCCGTTCGGGCGGCCGGCGCCGGGAAGTCGGGCGGGGCGGGTCAGCCCCGGGCGGCGCCGAGCAGCGCCTGGACGGTGCGGGAGGGGCTCGGGCGGCCGAGCTGCCCGGCCATCCAGCCGCTGGTCGCGACCAGCGCGCGCAGGTCGACGCCGGTCCGGACGCCGAGCCCGTGCAGCATCCACACCAGGTCCTCGGTGGCCAGGTTCCCGGTGGCGCTCTTCGCGTACGGGCAGCCGCCCAGTCCGCCCGCCGAGGCGTCCACCGTGGTGACGCCCTCGCGCAGCGCCGCCAGGGTGTTGCTGAGCGCCTGGCCGTAGGTGTCGTGGAAGTGCACGGCGATCCGGCCGACGGGCACGCCGGCCTTCGCGAACCCGGCCAGCAGCGCGCCGACCTGGCCGGGGGTGGCCACGCCGATGGTGTCGCCGAGGCTCAGCTCGGCGCAGCCCATCTCCAGCAGCTGGACGCCGTACCGGACCACCTGGTCGACCGGGACGGGCCCCTCCCAGGGGTCGCCGAAGCACATCGAGAGGTAGCCGCGGACGGTGACCCCGGCCTCGGCGGCCCGGGTCACGACCGGGCGGAACATCGCCATGGCCTCGTCCGCCGAACGGTTGAGGTTGCGCCGGGCGAAGGTCTCGGTGGCGCTGGCGAACACCGCGATGTCGGTGGCGTGGTGGGCGAGCGCGCGGTCGAGGCCGCGCTCGTTGGGGACCAGCACCGGCAGCCGCAGACCGGGGTGGCGCTCCGGCAGGCCGGCGAGCCGGGGGACCAGCTCCTCGGCGTCGGCGAGCTGGGGTACCCATTTCGGGTGAACGAAGCTGGTCGCCTCGACGGTCCGCAGCCCGGCGGCGGCGAGCCGGCCGATGAACTCGGCCTTGACCTCGACGGGCACCAGGGAGCTCTCGTTCTGCAGCCCGTCGCGCGGCCCGACCTCGTGGATCCGGACCTCCTCGGGCAGGCCGGGGGCGCGGACCGGGTCGGGCAGGCCCAGGTCGAGCGCGTCGGGCTCGCGGGTGGCGGCCCCCGTGGCGGGGGTCTCCGTGGCGGGGGTCTCCGGGGACGTCACGACCGCACCTCCGCGGGCTCGGCGGCCGACTCGGCCGGGGTGACCACGACCAGCAGGTCCTCCATCGCGACGGTGGCGCCGGCGGTGGCCCGCAGCTCGGCCACCACGCCGTCGTGCGGCGCGGCGATCACGTGTTCCATCTTCATGGCCTCCAGCACGAGCAGGGGCTGGCCCTTGCGGACCGTCTCGCCCGCCGCGGTCTTGACGACCGTGACGGTGCCGGGCATCGGGGCGGTCAGCGCGCCGTGGTGCGCCGAGGAGCCGCCAGCGCTCTCGACGACCGGGTCGTAGGCGTGCATCGGCCAGGCGTCGCCCTCGACGCCGAGCCAGGTCACCGGGCCGGCCGGGAGGCCGGGGGTGGCGTCGGTGGCCAGCGCGAAGGCGGTCTGCAGGCCGTCGACGGTCAGGTACAGCCGCTCGGCCGCCAGGGTCGCGCGGGCGCGGTGGACGGGCCCGGCGTCCAGCTGGAGCTCCACCTCGCGGGCGGCCCCGGGCGCATTGTCAGTGGCGTCGGTTACGTTGCCCGCAGTGATCGAACGGATGCACACCGACACCGGGTCCTGGCCGGGGGTCCGGAGTCGGTGGGTGGTCCAGGCGGGGGTGCCGCCGAGGCGCCAGCCGGAGGGGAGGGAGAACGGGTCGGTCCAGCCGCCGGGGTCGGCGGCCGGGGTGAGGTCCAGGTGCCGTGCCAGCGCGGCCGCGTAGTAGAGGAGGTGGGCAGGTGACGGCGGTTCGGATGCCGGGGCGTCGGCGGGATCGGTCGCGTTCGGGGCTGCCGCGTTCGGGGTCGCCTCAGTCGGGGCTGCCGCGTTCGACGGGGAGTGCGGTGCGACGAGCAGGGCCGGCTGCTGCTGGGCCGTCCGTTCCACCAGGCCGGTGTCCAGTCGGCCGGCGACGACGTCGGGGTGGGCGAGCAGTCGGCGCAGGAAGCCGGTGTTGGTGGTGACACCCAGGATGCGGGTGTCGGCCAGCGCGGCGCGGAGCCGGCGCAGCGCGGTCGGGCGGTCGGGCCCGTACGCGATGACCTTGGCGAGCATGGGGTCGTAGGCGCTGGTGACGACGGTTCCGGGGGCGACCCCGGAGTCGACGCGGATGCCCTCGCCCTGGGGCTCGTCCAGGGTGAGGATGCGACCGCCGGTGGGCAGGAAGTCCCGTTCCGGGTCCTCGGCGCAGATGCGGGCCTCGATGGCGTGGCCCAGGAAGGAGACGTCGGACTGGCCGAAGGAGAGCGGCTCGCCCGAGGCGACGCGCAGTTGCCACTCGACCAGGTCCAGTCGGGCCGATTCCGGACCGACGGCGACGGCGAGTTCGGTGACGGGGTGCTCGACCTGGAGGCGGGTGTTCATCTCCATGAAGAAGAAGTCCCGCACCCCCTCGGCGGCGGAGGCGGGAGCGTCCGGGTCGATGCCGGGGACGATGAACTCCACGGTGCCGGCCCCGGTGTAGCCGCAGGACTCGGCGGCGCGGACGGCCGCGGCGCCCATCGCGGCGCGGGTCTCGGCATTGAGCAGGACGGAGGGAGCCTCTTCGATCAGTTTCTGGTGGCGGCGCTGGAGGCTGCACTCGCGCTCGCCGAGGTGGACGGTGGTGCCGTGGGCGTCGGCGAGCACCTGCACCTCGATGTGGCGCGGCCGGTCGACCCACCGCTCCAGCAGCAGGGTGTCGTCGCCGAAGGCGGTCCGGGCGACGCGACGGGCGGCGGCGATCTCGGTGGGCAGCTCGGCCGGGTCCCGCACCAGGCGCATGCCCTTCCCGCCACCACCGGCGGAGGGCTTGAGCAGGACGGGGTAGCCGATCTCGTCGGCGGCGGCGACGAGGTCCTCGTCGGTGGGCGCGGTGGCCTGGCTGCCGGGGACCACCGGGACGCCGGCGGTCCGGACGGCCTCCTTGGCGTTGATCTTGTCACCCATCAGCTCGACCGCACCGGGAGGTGGTCCGATGAAGACGAGGCCCGCGTCGGCGCAGGCGCGGGCGAAGCCGGGGTTCTCGGCGAGGAAGCCGTAGCCGGGGTGGACGGCCTGGGCGCCGGTGCGGCGGGCGGCGGCGAGGATCTGATCCGTGCGCAGGTAGGTCTCGGCGGCCGAGCTGTCGCTGCGGTCGGCCGGGCCGAGCCGGACCGCGACGTCGGCCTCGCGGACGTGCGGTGCGTCGGCGTCCGCGTCGCTGAACACGGCGACCGAGCGGACACCGAGCCGCCGCAGGGTGCGGATCACCCGCAGGGCGATCTCACCGCGGTTGGCGACCAGAACTGTGTCGAACATGGGAGGCGTTCCTCCGGGTCGAGGGGAGCCGTAAGAGAGGAGGTGGCGGTGGGCGGTTGCGGCGCCGGCCCGGTCGTCGGACCGGCGCCGCAGGAGTCACACCCGGAAGAGCGGGGTCACCGGAGCGGGGTCACCGGAGCGGTGGCGTCGGAGTGCCCGCGCCGGAGTGGTCGCGCCGGAGTGGTCGTGTCGGGGCGGCCACCCCGGAGCGGTCACATGCGGAAGACACCGAACGGAGCGGGCGGCGCCAGCGGGGCGTTGGCACAGGCGGTGAGGGCGAGACCGACGACGGTGCGGGTGTCCATCGGGTCGATCACGCCGTCGTCCCAGAGCCGGGCGGTGGCGTAGTAGGCGCTGCCCTGGCGCTCGTACTGCTCGCGGACCGGGCGCTTGAACTCCTCCTCCGCCTCGCCCGGCCAGTCCTCGCCGCGCGACTCCAACTGGTCACGGCGGACGGTGGCCAGCACGGAGGCCGCCTGCTCGCCGCCCATCACGGAGATCTTGGCGCCCGGCCACATCCACAGGAAGCGGGGTGAGTAGGCCCGGCCGCACATCGAGTAGTTGCCGGCTCCGTACGAGCCGCCGACCACCACGGTCAGCTTCGGGACCCGGGTGCAGGCCACGGCGTTGACCATCTTGGCGCCGTGCTTGGCGATGCCGCCCGCCTCGTACTGCCGACCGACCATGAAGCCGGTGATGTTCTGCAGGAAGAGGAGGGGGATGCCGCGCTGGTCGCACAGTTCGATGAAGTGGGCGCCCTTGACGGCCGACTCGGAGAACAGCACGCCGTTGTTGGCGACGATGCCGACCGGGTGGCCGTGGATCCGGGCGAAGCCGGTGACCAGGGTCGCGCCGTACTCGGCCTTGAACTCGGCGAAGCGGCTGCCGTCGACCAGTCGGGCGATCACCTCGCGCACGTCGTAGGGCGTGCGCGGGTCGACCGGGACGGCCCCGTACAGGCCGGCCGGGTCGACGGCCGGCGGCTCGGCCGCGGTGAGCGGCCACGGCCTGGGCGTGCGCGGGCCGAGCTCGGACACGATGGTGCGGACGATGGAGAGCGCGTGGGCGTCGTCCTCGGCCAGGTGGTCGGTCACGCCCGAGGTGCGGGAGTGCAGGTCACCGCCGCCCAGCTCCTCGGCGGTGACCACCTCACCGGTCGCGGCCTTCACCAGCGGCGGTCCGCCCAGGAAGATCGTGCCCTGATTGCGGACGATCACCGCCTGGTCGCTCATCGCCGGGACGTACGCGCCGCCGGCCGTGCAGGAGCCGAGCACGGCGGCGATCTGCGGGATGCCCGCGGCCGAGAGCCGGGCCTGGTTGTAGAAGATCCGGCCGAAGTGGTCGCGGTCCGGGAAGACCTCGTCCTGCATCGGGAGGAAGGCGCCGCCGGAGTCCACCAGGTAGATGCAGGGGAGGCGGTTCTCCAGCGCGACCTCCTGGGCGCGCAGGTGCTTCTTCACCGTCATCGGGTAGTAGGTGCCGCCCTTGACGGTGGCGTCGTTGGCGACCACCACCACCTCGCGTCCGGCGACCCGGCCGATGCCGGCGATCACCCCGGCCGCGGGCGCAGCCCCGTCGTACATCCCGTCGGCGGCCAGCGGGGCCAGCTCCAGGAAGGGCGAGGCCGGGTCGAGCAGGGTGTCCACCCGGTCGCGGGGGAGGAGCTTGCCGCGCGAGGTGTGCCGGGCGCGCGCCTTGGCGCCCCCGCCGAGGGCGGCGGCGTCGAGCTTGGCGCGCAGTTCGGCGACCAGGGCCCGGTGCGCCTCGGTGTTGGCCCGGAAGGCCGCGGAGCCCGGGTCGGCGGAGGTGCCGAGCCGGGGTGCCGGAGCGGCGGCTCCCGGCGCTGCGGCAATCGGTGCTGTGGCACCCGGTGCCGGCGCGGTGCCGGTCGCTGCGCCGAACCGGACGCCGGAGGAGGCACCGGTGGTTGAGATGACCATTCCCAAGAGCTCCCTTGCCCTCGGCAGCAGGCGGGCGGGCCGAGTACGGTGCGCCCCTGATCCTCACGTTAATTAACGTTAACTTACGCGCCCAGGTTAACGGCCGATAACCCGACTGTCTACGATGGGCGGCATGCCGAACGTCCCCGCAGCCTCCGCGCTCCCACGCCGCGACCAGATCCGCCGGGAGGCCGCGCGACTGTTCGCCGCCCGGGGCTTCCTCGGCGTGGGTGTGGACGAGATCGGCAAGGCCGTCGGCATCAGCGGCCCCGGCCTCTACCGCCACTTCGCCGGCAAGGACGCGATGCTGGCGGACCTGCTGATCGGCATCAGCGAGCGCCTGCTGGAGGAGGGGCGACGCCGGGCGGGCGGCGGAGACGGCCCGGCCGCCACGCTGGACGCCCTGATCAGCGGCCACGTCGACTTCGCCCTGAACGACCGCGACCTGATCACCCTGCACGACCGCGAGCTGCTGAACCTCAAGGAGGAGGACCGCCGCACCGTCCGGCGGCTCCAGCGCGGCTACGTCGAGCTGTGGGTGGACGTGGTCCGGCAGGCCCATCCGCCGCTCGCCGATCCCGGCGCGGAGCCCGTGGCGCGGGCCGCCGTGCACGCGGTCTTCGGGCTGATCAACTCGACCCCGCACAGCGTCGGCCCCGATCCGGCCCAGGGCGAGCGCAGCGGCCTGCAGCGCGACGGCATGGCCGCGCTGCTGCACACCCTCGCCCACGGCGCCTTCGCCGCGGCCGCCGACTCCGTGGCTGCGGCCGACTCCACGGGCGTCGACCGGGGGGCTGGGTCCGCGTAGGCCCGTCCGTTCCCGCGACAATCGACCGGACAGGGCCTAGGTCCAAAGGACGGCGCCCGCCCGCCTCCGGGGCGCTGGGCGCGCGCCGGGTTCTCGGGCGACCCTGGGGGCGAGGGCCGGACCGTCGGGCCGCAGCTGTGTTCGATCGGGAATCACCGCAGGCCGCAAGCTGTTGCCCAGTCGCCGGACCGGACGATCCGGGCCGTACCGGAGTCGTTTCCGATCGCCTCGCGCGGCCGGAAATGCCGTGGCGGTCACCCGACGAAATGGTTAGCATCCCTAAATATGCCCGAGACTCACGGATCCATGGTGGAGCAATCCCCGAGCGGCCAACCGGCCCCCGGCCCCGACCCGGCGGCCCCCGTCGACGGCCTGCGGGCCACCGAAGCAGGCCCCGCGCCGGAGGCGGCTGCCGCTCCGAGCCCGGCCACCACTCCGAACCCGGCCGCCACTCCGAGCCCGGCCGCCACCCTGAGCCCGGCCGCTGAGGCCGACGGCTGGCTGCGTCGCCTGATCGGCTACAGCTGGCGGTCCCGCCGCAGCGTGTTGCTCGCCTTCGGCGCCTCGCTGGTCGGCATGGCCGTCACCGCGCTGGTGCCGCTGGTCACCAAGCTGATCATCGATGATGTCATCGTCGCCCACACCCGCTCGCTGACCCCGTGGGCGGTGGTGCTGCTGCTCGCCGCCGTCGTGGTCTTCGGCTGCACCCAGGTCCGTCGCTACTACGGCGGTCAGCTGGCCCTCGACGTCCAGCACGACATGCGCAGCGACCTGTTCCGCTCGCTCGGCCGGCTCGACGGCCACCGCCAGGACCGCCTGGACACCGGCCAGGTGGTGGGGCGCGCGACCTCGGACCTCCAGCTGATCAACGGCCTGCTCTCGATGCTGCCGATGATGACCGGCTACCTGCTGATGTTCGTGATGTCGCTGGGCGTGATGGTCTGGCTGTCCCCGCCGCTGACCCTGATAGCCGTGGTGATGGCCCCTGCGCTGTGGTGGGTCAGCGTGCGCAGCCGTAAGCGCCTGTTCCCGGCCACCTGGGCCGCCCAGCAGGAGGCGGCCGCCGTCGCGGGCGTGGTGGACGGCGCGATCGGTGGCGTCCGGGTGGTCAAGGGCTTCGGTCAGGAGGCGCAGGAGCAGGACAAGCTGGAGCTGGTCTCCCGCAACCTGTTCGCCGCCCGGCTCCGGTCGATCCGCCTGAACGCCCGCTACAACCCGGCGATGCAGGCGATCCCGGCCCTGGCCCAGGTCGCGGTGCTGGCCTTCGGCGGCTGGCTGGCCGTCGACGGTCGGGTCTCGCTCGGGACGTTCGTCGCCTTCTCCACCTACGTCGCCCAGATGACCGGCCCGGTGCGGATGCTGACCATGGTCATCACGGTCGGCCAGCAGGCCCGGGCGGGCGTCGAGCGGGTGCTGCAGCTGATCGACGAGCGCCCGCTCGTCCAGGAGCGCCCGGACGCGCTCACCCTCGACCTGACGCGGGACGGGACCACCCCCGCCGACACCCCGGCCGACACCGCGGCTGATCGCCCGGCCGGTGCCCCGGACCGCGCCCCGGACGAGGCCCCGGCCGGCACCGTCGGCCCCCGCACCCCGGACGTCGCCCTGGAGTTCGACCGGGTCGAGTTCCGCTACGACCCCGAGCACCCCGCCCCGGTGCTGCACGGGCTCAGCCTCGCGCTGGCTCCCGGCGAGACCCTCGCCATGGTGGGCGCCTCCGGCTCCGGCAAGTCCACGGTGGCCCAGCTGGTGCCCCGTTTCTACGACCCGGCGGGTGGCGCCGTCCGCCTCTACGGCCACGACCTGCGCGACCTCACCCTGGACTCGGTCCGTGCGGCGGTCGGCATCGTGCCCGAGGAGAGCTTCCTCTTCTCCGAGTCGGTCCGCACCAACATCGCCTACGGCCGCCCGGACGCCACCGACGAGCAGGTCGTCGCCGCCGCGCGCGCCGCCCAGGCCGACGAGTTCGTCCGCGCGCTGCCGGACGGCTACGAGACCAAGGTCGGCGAGCAGGGCCTGACCCTCTCCGGGGGCCAGCGCCAGCGCATCGCCCTGGCCCGGGCGATCCTGACCGACCCCCGGATCCTGCTGCTGGACGACGCCACCTCGGCGGTCGACCCGCAGGTCGAGGCGGAGATCCACGACGCGCTGCGCTCGGTGATGACCGGTCGCACCACCCTGCTGATCGCCCACCGCCGCTCGACCCTCCAGCTCGCCGACCGGATCGCGGTCCTGGACCACGGCCGACTGCTGGACCTCGGCACGCACGAGGAACTCGAAGCCCGATGTCCCCAGTACCGGGCCCTGATCACCGACCCGGAAGCCGGCCGTGCACCGGAGCCGCAATCCGGGCCCGCCACCGGCACCGGCACCGCCGATACCCCCGCTGACTCCGCCGCCGCCACCGACGCCTCCGGCTCCGAGTCCGAGTCCGCGCCGGCCGCGGAGAAGGACCGGCCGACCGCGCAGACCCCCGCACTCCCCACCCCCGCCCTCGCCAAGGCGGCCCGCACCGCCGACCCCGAGCTGCTGGCCAAGGTCGCCGCCCTCCCGCCGGCCACCGACGCCCCCGCCGTCCCCCGCGTCGAGGCCGAGGCCGGGGATCCGGATTTCAGCCTCGGCCGCCTGCTGCGCCCCTTCCGTACCCCGCTGCTCATCGCCTTCCTACTGGTCACCCTGGACGCGGCCGCCGGGCTGGTGCTGCCGGTGCTGATCCGGCACGGGATCGACGAGGGCGTCAGCAAGGGCCTGATGGCCGGCGTCGCGGTCGCCTCGATCACCGCGCTCGTCGTGGTGCTGCTGGACTGGCTGGTGCAGGGCGCCGAGAATCGGGTCAGCGGCCGGACCGGTGAGCGGGTGCTCTACACCCTCCGGCTCAAGATCTTCGCCCACCTCAACCGGCTCGGCCTGGACTACTACGAGCGCGAGTTGACCGGCCGGATCATGACCCGGATGACCACTGACCTGGACTCGCTGACGTCCTTCCTGCAGACCGGAATGGTCACCGCGGTGGTCAGCCTGCTGACCTTCGCCGGGATCTTCGTGGCCCTGCTGATCATCGACGCCGGTCTGGCCCTGGTGGTCTTCGCGGTGCTGCCGCTGCTGGTGATCGCCACCCTGGTGTTCCGGAAGAGGTCCAAGGACCAGTACGAGCGCTCCCGGGACCTGATCGGCACGGTCAACGCCGACCTCCAGGAGAACGTGGCCGGCATGCGGATCGTCCAGGCCTTCCGCCGTCTGGACACCAACACCGACCGCTTCGTGGCCCGCGGCATCGCCTACCGGGAGGCCAGGGTCCGGGCGCAGTTCTACATCTCGCTGTACTTCCCGTTCGTCCAGTTCCTCTCCAGCGTGGCCGCCGCGCTGGTGCTGATCGTGGGCGCCGCCCGGGTGGACGCGGGGACGCTGACGGTCGGCGCGCTGGTCGCGTACCTGCTCTACATCGACCTGTTCTTCGCCCCGGTCAACCAGCTGTCGCAGGTGTTCGACGGCTACCAGCAGGCCTCGGTGGGCCTCGGCCGGATCCGTGAGCTGCTGCGCACCCCGACCACCACGGCCGCGGCGGCCGATCCGGTCCCGGTGTCGAAGGGGCTGCGCGGCGAGATCAGTTTCGAGGGCGTCGGCTTCGCCTACAACGGCGGGGCGGACGGCGCACCGGAGGTGCTGAGCGCCGTCGACCTGCACATACCCGCCGGTCAGACGGTGGCGCTGGTCGGCGAGACCGGCGCGGGCAAGTCGACGCTGGTGAAGCTGGTCGCGCGGTTCTACGACGCGACCGAGGGCACCGTCCGGGTCGACGGGGTGGACCTCACCCGCTACGACCTGGCCCAGTACCGCCATCGGCTGGGCGTGGTGCCGCAGGAGGCGTACCTGTTCGCGGGCACGGTCCGCGAGGCGATCGCCTACGGCCGTCCGGACGCCTCGGCGGCCGAGGTGGAGGCGGCGGCCCGGGCGGTCGGCGCGCACGACATGATCGTCGGACTGTCGGGCGGCTACGACCACGAGGTCGCCGGCCGCGGGCGCAACCTCTCGGCCGGTCAGCGCCAGCTGATCGCGCTGGCCCGGGCCGAACTGGTCGACCCGGACATCCTGCTGCTGGACGAGGCCACCGCGGCGCTCGACCTGGCCACCGAGGCCGCCGTCAACCAGGCCGCGGACCGGCTCAGTGGCGGTCGCACCACCCTGGTCATCGCTCACCGGCTGACCACCGCCGAACGGGCGGACCGGGTGGTCGTGCTGGACCACGGCCGGGTGGTCGAGGACGGCACCCACACCGAACTGCTCGCCCTGGACGGGACGTACGCCCGGCTCTGGCAGGCGTTCATCGCGGACGGCCACCCGGCCCCGACCGAGACGGTCGCCGCCGGGTAGCCGCGGTCGGGCGGTCGGGCGGCCCGACGATCGGGCGGTGGCACGGCGGCCCGGCGGGCCGACGGTCGGGCGATGCGCTCAGGCGGCGATCAGCGAGGCCAGCAGGCCCGAGGCGTCGACGCCGCGCGGCAGGTCGCTCACCTGGCCGTCCCCGACCTCCACCACCCGCCAGCCGGAGCCGTCCGCCCGGCTGGCGAGGTCGGTGGTGACGAAGCGGCAGCCGAGTCTTCGCACCAGCGCGGGCACGTGGGTGAGGTCGGGCTCGACCCGCTGGTGCGGGGCGTCCGGGTGCGGGCCGACCAGGATCGGCCGACCGTCGAGCCACCACACCCGGACCTCCACCGCCCGCCCGTCGCCGCCCGCACCGTTCGGGCCTCCCGCGTTGCCGGCGCCGCTCGTGCCGCCACGGCCTCCCGCGCTGCCCGCGTCTCCCTCGGCACCGTCAGCGGCCCGGCTCGTTCCGTCGGCGCGCTCGAACTCCTCGTACCGGCGCAGCACCACCCCGCCCGCCAGGGACTCGCCCTGCAGCTCGACGAACCGCCCGACCACCCGTCCGACGGCCGCCAGGTCCGCCAACTCCGGTACGTAGCAGGCCTCGTGCCACTCGTGCTTGCGGGACTTCACGTAGTCCTTCACGATCGCCGGCCCGGTGCCGCCGAGCCGGGCCACGGCGTCCGCCAGCTCCGCCGGGGTGGGTGCCGCCGTCCCGTCGGACGGGATCCAGACGCTGGGCGGGGTCGCGCCCTCGAACACCCCGTACCAGCCGGGCAGTTCGTGCGCCGACGCGTAGCCGGGCGCGCTGGTCAGCAGGTTGCCGCCGCGGGCGGTGAGGGCGGCGGCGAACCCGGCGTACCGGGCGGAGGGGAGCATCCAGCCCCGGTACCAGAGCGGTCCGCAGTCCTGGGGCACCCGCCGGACCGCCTCCTCGGTGTGTCCGGCGAGCAGTGCGTCGTGGTCGACGAGGTGGTGCTCACCGCCCAACTCCCTTAGCAGCCGGGCCTCCCAGGCGAAGTGCGGATCGGGCCGGCCCGGGTTGAGCGGATCGGCGGGGAAGAGGATCGAGGGTACGGGCATGGCGGTCAGGGTAAGGCCAGCGGGCTGCTCCCGGCTGCGATCCGGCGGCGGTCGGTTGCCCCGGTTCCTCCCACGCGGGGCGCCGGGGCGGCGAATCCGGTCGACGCCCGGTGCGGGCGCTGTCAGAGTGTCCCGATGCGAAGACTGCTGCGACCGCACCGACGCGTTCCCCGCCGGGCCGCCCGTACGGTGGTGCTGGACGGCGACGGCTCGGTGTTCCTGCTCCGTTCGGACAACGACGAGGTCGGCGTCCACTGGACGATGCCCGGCGGCGGGCTGGAGCGGGGTGAGACCCCGCTGGTCGGCGCCCGGCGCGAACTGTGGGAGGAGACCGGCTGGACCGATCTCGAACCGGGTCCGCTGCTCTGCACCTGGGAGCACGACTTCACCTGGCACGGGACCCCGGTCCGCCAGCACGAGCACATCTACCTCACCCGCGGACCGCACCGCGGCCCGGTCGGCGATGTCAGTGCGGTGCACGCCGAGGACCGGATCCTCGACTGGCGCTGGTGGACCCCGGCCGAGCTCGCCGACGAGAACGCGGACGCGCTCTGGCCGCCCCGGCTACCGGAGTTGCTGGAGCCCGTCCGCGCGGGCTGGGCGGTCGACGGGCGCCCTCCGGTGCCCGTCGACCTCGGCTACATCCCGAACGCCTGACCGCGTCCGCCGCGCCGGGCGGCCCGTCCGCCCGGCCCGGCCGGGCCGAGCTCCCAGCCGTGCAGATCCAGCTCCCGGTCGTGCAGCGCCCACGGGTTCATCCGCACCGTCAGCCGGGCACCGGCCAGTTGCTCGACGGTGAGCCCGGTTTCGATGATCAGCTGCTCGGTCGACACCGAGACGGCGATGGCGGGACGCCAGGAGGGAAGGACGACCAGGCTGGTCCCACGCCCGACCCGGATCGGCTCCGCCGTCACCCGGACCGGTGTCCGCTCCTCCGGGCGGCCCACGGCGTCCGACTGGACCGGACTGCCGCCGATCAGGATGCCGAGCGGTGGTTCGGCCCGGGCCGCCTCGGTACCGGTCCCGAGGGCGGCCCCGACAGCGGTCGCCCCTTCGATCCCCACTCCGGTCCCCGCTCCGGTCCCGACCCCGGGCCCGGTGACGGCCCGGTGCGCGGCGTTCGCCCCGGGCTCCGGGGGCGCGGTGGTCGGGTGATCGGCCACCGTCCCCGTTGCACCGGTCGGTGTACCCGTCCACCCCGCACCGGGCGGGCGGGTGCCGGCCGGGTCGGTCGCGGCCGTCTCCCGTGCGGCCGCCTCCTGCCCGGTCGGGCCGGCGGGCGGGTGCATCCGACGCAGTCGGCGGGACGGCGACGGCCGTCGCGAGCCGAGGCTCCGGAGCTCCTCGCGCCCCGAACGCGGCACCGCTGCGGGCCGGTTGCCCTCGGTGGGCGCTGCGGTCCGCTCGAACCGGACGAACCCCGACCCGGTCCGGTCGGCGGCGGAGCCCGCACCCGAACCGGCACCGGCGTCGACGCTGGCCTCGGGCCCGGACTCCGTCTCGGACGCCTCCTCGGCCTCGCCGAGCAGCGCCCGCACCTCCGCCACCGGCCGACGGCACGCGGCCGCCAGCTCGGCGAGCGAGCGTCCCTCGGCGCGTGCGGCCCGCAGCCGGTCGGCGAAGGCCTCCCGGAGCCGTGCCGTGGTCGCTGCGCCGCTCGTCGTACCGCTCGTCGTACCGTCGTCGGCAGCGTCGCAGTCGTCGGTGCCGCCGTCCGCGGAACCGTCGGCAGCGCCGCCGCCGTCCGCCGCAGCGCCATCCGCCGCAGCGCCGTTCGCCGCAGCGCCATCCGCCTTGGCGCGCCGGAGCCGCGCTTCGACGTCCTCCGGCGTGCGCGGCTGCGGCACCGAGTCGTGGCGGACGAGGACGCCCGGGGCGCTGGGCGCGCCGACGTCGGCCGCCGTCGCGATCGAGCAGATCGGCGCCCCCGTGCCGGGCGGGCGGGGCCCGTCGGTCGGGGGCGAGGAGCCGGCACCGTCCGCGGCGGGCCCGGACGGTCCGGGCGGGGCGGGGTCGGTGGAACCGGGGTGGAGCGAAGTCATCGGCGGGCCCTTCGGGGGACGGTCCCGACGATCCTCCCGCACCGCGCCACCAGCTCCAAGCGTCATTCCCGCACGGGTGGCCGGGAGCACGCCGTGACAACCGGGCGATCAGTGGCGGCTCCTACCGGGCGTATCGGCTCAACTCCCGGACGCGACGAAGCCCTTGAGGTCGGAGAGCACCGCGTTGGCCGCCGTCACGCCGAGCCCGAGGAACCAGGTCTCGTCCGAAACCGGCCGCGCCTGACCGGACTTGACCGCCCCGAGGGTCTTCCAGAGCGCCCCGCCCAGCACCGCGTCCTGGTTGGTCGAACTGGGGCTGCCGTACACGCCGTAGAAGATCCAGTCGGAGTCGGCCTTGTCGATCTGCTCCGGGCTGACCTCCACCGCGAGTTCCTTGACCTGCTCGATCGCGGGCTGCGGCAGCGGCACGTCGGTGAGGATGGTGCCGATGAACGAGAGTTCGGCGTAGAGCCTGGTCCGGCCGGGCATGAAGCGCAGCGGCGTGATGGTGGGCCGCTTGCCGCCGAGTGCGGCGCCGATCGCGGTGGCGGCGGCCTGGTAGGCGTCGAGCTGCGCCTGGGCCTCCGCCTGCAGGCCGAAGGGGCTGGCGTTGAGCAGGAAGTTCTGCTTCCACGGGTAGCCGGGGCGCAGTGAGAAGACGGTCGGCGCGATCTTCGACAGCTGGGCGTACTGGTCCTGGGCGCGCAGCTGGCTGCCGAGGATCAGGTCGGGCTTGAGCGCCGCGATCGCCTCCAGGTTGAGGCTGTTGATGGTGCCGACGGCGGCCGGGTTGCCGGCCTTGTCCTTGAGGTAGGAGGGCAGCGACTTGGAACCGTCGGTGTGGACGACCCCGACCGGCTGGATGCCGAGCGAGACGACGTTGTCGAGCTCGCCGGTGTCCAGCACCACGACCCGGGTGGGCCTGGCGGGGATGACGGTCTCGCCCATGGCGTGCTTGACGGTGCGCGGGTAGACGCCGGGGGCGGCGTCGGTCCCGAAGCCCTTCATCTTCTCGATGACACTGGCGTAGTCGTCGCCGCCCTGCTTCACCGACTTCTGGTCCGGCGAACCGCCGCTGCCCGGCTTCGCGCCACTGCCGCCCCCGGACCCGCCGGATCCGCCGGAGCCGCCCGAGCCGCCCGAGCTGCCGCAGGCGGCGAGGAGCCCGCCGAGGCCGAGCACGGCGGCGCCGGTCACTCCGGCGGTGAGGAAGCGGCGCCGGCTGGGGGTGCGGGCGCCGAGGGCGGGGACGAGGGTGGGGGCCAGCTTCGGGTCGTCGGAGTCGGGGGCCACGCGACGCTCCTTCACGGTCGGGACCGGACGGTCGAGGTTAGGTGAGGCAAACCTATCCCGTTGCCGGGCGCACCCTCCGCGCGGGGGTGCTCACCGAGGGGCAAAAGGTCATCATCAGTGCACAAAATCACCAAGAGTTGGTCTATTCAACCTTCTTCACGCGGCTTAGAGTGCGCTGGTGTTTGATCAGCAGCTCTCAGAGCACACAAGCAGCGGCCGGGCAACGGCGCCCGGTGCTCCGCAGGGTGCCCCGGTCAGTGGCACCAGTGGTGGCGTTCCCGAACCGGGGACGGCTGGGGGAGCGGGGGACAAGGGTCTACGGGGCAACTCGGTGGGCCTGCTGGGCAGCGTGGTGCTGGGCGTCTCGACCGTCGCCCCGGTGTACTGCCTGACCGCGACGCTCGGACCGACGGTCACCGCGGTCGGCGTCCAGATGCCGGCCGTGTTCCTGGCCGGCTTCCTGCCGATGCTGCTCGTCGCGTTCGCGTACAAGGAGCTGAACAAGGACTTCCCGGACTGCGGTACGTCCTTCACCTGGACGGTCAGGGCCTTCGGCCCCCGGGTCGGCTGGATGGCCGGCTGGGGACTGACCGTCGCCACCATCATCGTGCTCTCCAACCTGGCCGGCGTGGCGACGGAGTTCCTCTACCTGATGATCGGTGAGATGACCGGCAGCAGCTGGATCGCCGGGCTCGACCAGAACAAGGCCGTCCATCTGCTCACGGTGGTGCTGCTCATCGCCGGCGCCACCGCGATGAGCTACCGGGGGATGACGGCCACCAAGTGGTTCCAGTACGGCCTGGTCGGCCTCCAGCTGGCCGTGCTGCTGCTCTTCTCGGCCATCGCCATCGGCAAGGCCGCCGCCGGGGACCTGCCCGACTCGATCGGCTTCTCGTTCTCCTGGCTCAACCCGCTCCAGGTCGGCTCGTTCAGCGCGTTCACCGCCGGCCTGTCACTGTCCATCTTCATGTACTGGGGCTGGGACACCTGCCTCACCATGAACGAGGAGACCCTCGGCAGCGCCAAGACCCCGGGCCGGGCCGCGATGGTCTCCATGGTCACCCTGGTCGGCTCGTACCTGCTGGTCGCGGTCTCCGCCCAGATGTTCGCCGGCGTCGGCAGCACCGGCGACGGCCTCGGCAACCCGGCCACGACCGACAACGTCTTCGCCGCGCTCGCCCGCCCGGTGCTCGGCTCGCCGTGGAGCATCCTGCTGTTCCTGGCCGTCGTCGCCAGCGCCGCCGCGAGCCTGCAGACCACCTTCATCCCGGTGGCCCGCACCCTGCTCGCGATGAGCGCCTACCGCGCCGTGCCGCCGCGCTTCGGCACCGTCCACCCGCGTTTCCGCACGCCCGGCCACGCCACCGTCGCGGCCGGCCTCGCCACCGCCGTCTTCTATGTCGGCATGAGCCTGATCAGCGAGAACGTCGTCCAGGACACCATCCTGGCGCTCGGTCTGATGATCTGCTTCTACTACGCGCTGACCGCCTTCTCCTGCGTCCGGTACTTCCGCCACTCGCTCCGCGACAGCCCGCGCGACCTGCTGCTCAAGGGCGTCGCCCCGCTGCTCGGCGGCCTGCTGCTGAGCGCCGTCCTCCTCCAGACCCTGACCGACGCCTGGTCCCCCGACTACGGCAGCGGCGCGGTGTTCGGCATCGGCTCGGTGTTCGTGATCGGCGTCGGCATCCTGCTGCTCGGCGCCGCGCTGATGACCTGGTACGGCCGGATCCGCCCGGAGTTCTTCCGCGGCGAGACGCTGCGCCAGGACACCCGGGCCCTGGTCGTGGAGGACTGACGCCGGTCCATGGTGTCGGGGATCGGTGCAGGGGACCGGTGCAGGGGACTGGTGCAGGGGATCTGAACCGGGTGACCTGTGCAGGGGACCGGCGCTATCGTTGGAGCCGTGAAGCGCTTCGTGGGCCTGTGCTGGTGGCCGTCCTAGGACGGCCACCCCACTCGCCTGACCACAGGGCCGTCCGGGATGGACGGCCCTGTCGCGTTTTCCCCACGGGACGGGCCCCTCGCCCCGGACGGCCGCCACCACCGCCGTACCGAGGGAGAAACCCGATGACCACCGCCGCCGCCGCCACCACCACTGGCGCCGCCACCACGGCCATGACCGCCGACACGTCCGACCTCACCGCCCAGGACCGGATCGACGACCCGTCCTCCCACCGGGTCCTCACCGGCGACCGCCCCACCGGCCCACTCCACCTCGGCCACTACTTCGGCACCCTGCAGAACCGGGTCCGGCTGCAGGACCAGGGCGTCGAGATGTTCGTCCTGGTCGCCGACTACCAGGTCATCACCGACCGCGACATCGCCGACCGGCTCGCCGAACACACCGAGAACCTCGTCCTCGACTACCTCGCCGCCGGCCTCGACCCCGAACGGGCCACGATCTTCGCCCACAGCGCCGTTCCCGCCCTCAACCAGCTGCTGCTGCCCTTCCTCAGCCTGGTGAGCGTCGCCGAACTCAGCCGCAACCCCACCGTCAAGGACGAGATCGCCCACTCCAGCCAGGCCGCCGTGAACGGGCTGATGTTCACCTACCCCGTCCACCAGGCCGCGGACATCCTGTTCTGCAAGGCCGACCTCGTCCCGGTCGGCCAGGACCAGCTGCCCCACCTCGAAGTCGCCCGCACCGTCGCCCGCCGCTTCAACGAGCGCTACCCGCACGCCGACGGCAGCGCCGTGTTCCCCCGCCCCCGGGCGCTGCTCTCCGACGCCCCGATGCTGCTCGGCACCGACGGCGGCAAGATGAGCAAGAGCCGCGGCAACGCCGTCGCCCTCGGCGCCGACGAGGACGCCACCGCCCGGATCATCCGCGGCGCGAAGACCGACGCCGACCGCCGCATCGGCTACGACCCGGTCGGCCGCCCCGAGGTGTCCGGCCTCGTCCTGCTCGCGGCGCTCTGCCAGGACCGCGACCCGGAGGCGATCGCCGAGGAGGTCGGCGACGGCGGCGCGGCCGCCCTCAAGCGCACGGTCATCGAGTCCGTCAACGAGTACTTCCGTCCGCTGCGCGCCCGCCGCGCCGAGCTCGCCGCCGACCGCGGCCACCTGCGGCAGGTCCTGCGCGAGGGCGCCGAACGGGCCAACGCCGTCGCCGACGCCACTCTCGCCGAGGTGCGGGAGGTGATGGGCGCGATCTGAAAGGCCCTCAAGCCGGCCGGCGCCCCACCGCGGGCCCGTCCACGGACATCGGCCGGTCGACCGGCGGGCATATCGTCACCGGGCGGCCTCGACCACACCCCGAGGCCGCCCACAGCCCGCCCCTTCCCCGAAAGGTCCGGTCCATGGACCAGCAACCGACCACGCCCGGCCAGGGACTGACCCGCCCGCCGCAGCTGCGCCCCGGCGACCACATCGCCGTCGTCGCCCCCAGCGGCCCGATCGACGCCGGGCGCCTCACCGCCGGCTGCGAGATCCTCCGCTCCTGGGGCCTGCGGGTCACCGTCGCCCCGCACGTCCTCGACACCCACCCCACCCTCGGCTACCTGGCCGGTACCGACGCCGACCGCGCCGCCGACCTCCAGGACGCGTGGCTGGACCCCGACGTCGACGCCGTCATCTGCGCCCGGGGCGGCTACGGCGTCCACCGCATCGTCGACCTGCTCGACTGGACCGCCCTGCGCGCCGTCCGCCCCAAGCCCCTCATCGGGTTCAGCGACGTCAGCTCCCTGCACGAGGCCTTCGCCCAGCGCCTCGGCCTCGCCACCCTGTACGGGCCGATGGCCGCCGCCGCCTCCTTCGTCGAGGACGGCCCCACCGCCGAACACCTGCGCCGGACCCTCTTCGACCCGGCCACCACCACCGTCCTCACCTCGCCCACCGCCGGCCCGCTCGTCCCCGGCCGCGCCCGGGGGGTCACCGCCGGAGGCTGCCTCCACGTACTCGTCGCCGAACGCGGCACGCCCGCCGCCCGCCCCTCCTACGCGGGCCGCATCCTCGTCCTCGAAGACGTCAACGAGCACCAGTACCAGCTCGACCGGCTGCTCACCCAGCTCCTGCGCTCCGGCGCCCTCGACGGCGTGGCCGGCATAGCCCTCGGCTCCTGGGAGGGCTGCGGGCGGCCCGAACGGGTCCGGGACGTGATGATCGACCGCCTCGGCGGCCTCGGCGTGCCCGTGCTCTGGGAGCTGGGTTTCGGCCACTGCCCGTCCACCCTGACCGTCCCGCTCGGCGTCCCCGCCCTGCTCGACGCGGACGCCGGCACGCTCACCCTGGAGCTGCCCGCCCTCGCCCCCACCGCCACTCCCGACGCCGCAACCAGCTCCGCCTCCGGTCCCGCCTGAGCCGACCGTCGGCCCCGGGCCGGTGAGTAGGGTGCGGCCATGAACGAGGACCGCCTCACCGCCCTTGCCCTCGGACTCCTCCGCGGCCCGGGCAGCAACGCCCGCACGATCCTCGGACTTGTCGGCCCGCCCGCAGCCGGCAAGTCCACCCTCGCCCGGCACCTGGTCGCCGAGGTCGAACGCGCCGAGGGCCCCGGCACCGCCGCGTACCTCCCGCTGGACGGCTTCCACCTCTCCACGGCCCAGCTCGACCGCCTCGGACTGACCCACCGCAAGGGCGCCCCGGCCACCTTCGACGCCCACGGCTACGTCGCCCTGCTGCGCAGGGTCGCGGCCGACCGGTTCCAGGACATTTACGTCCCCGACTTCGACCGCACCCTGGACGAACCGGTCGCGGCCCGCCACGTCGTCCGCCCGCACACCCGTCTGGTCATCACCGAGGGCAACTACCTCGCTGCCGCGGACGCCCCGTGGCCGGAGGCCCGCCGGCTGCTGCGCGAACTCTGGTACGTCGACACCGACGACACCGTCCGCGAGGAGCGGCTGCTCCGCCGCCACCGCGACGGTGGCCGGGACGAGGCCACCGCCCTGCGCTGGGTCACCGGCAACGACCACCCCAACGGCGAGTACGTGAAGCAGGGCCGGGCGCTCTGCACCCGGACGGTCCCCGGAGCCCGTTTGCTCCCGACGCCGGAGAGGGGTAGTGTTTCCTAGTCGCTCGGCAGGGAGCACCGGACACGCATCGGCGCGGACGGTCCCGGAGCGGCCAATCCCTTGAATCACCACTTCCGGTTCGTGCCGGTCGTTTCGCTTTTTCGCGTCTCGGCTCGGTGCTTATTCGGTGTGCGCTGTTTATCGGATTGCGGCCGGATTCGCTTTTCGGAGCGGGGATCGGCTAGAGTTTGAAACGTCGGACGGGGCGTCAAGCCGCAGAAGACACCAGCGAGTTGGATGACGAAGCCCCGGAAAACGGAGCGGAAAACATCTGATAAGCTTGAAACACGAAAGAACGAAGCGCCCGGAGGGCCCGCTGGAAGGCGGTCCGAAGGAAGCGTCC
>NZ_JBHWIV010000075.1:0-5898 GCF_042731675.1 Kitasatospora sp. NPDC059827
ACCCGGCTCTTCGCGGCTGAGGTCAGCGGGCGCCGAGGAGGTGCTCCAGGGCGAGCTGGTCCAGCTGCTCGAAGGCCATGCCGCGTACGGCGGCGGCGTCGACGTCGAAGTCCTCGAAGGCGGAGCGGTCCGCGAGCAGCCCGGCCAGGCCGTCCCCGGCCGTGGGCAGGGCCAGCTCGGGCAGGCGGGAGGCGGCGAGCGCGGCCCGCACCTCCGGGTCGGACCGGAAGGCGCGGGAACGCTCGGCCAGCAGCAGGTAGTTGCGCATGCAGCCGGCCGCCGAGGCCCAGACGCCGTCGAAGTCCTCGGTGCGCGGCGGCTTGAAGTCGAAGTGCTTGGGGCCGGCGTAGCCGGCCGACTCCAGCAGGTCGACCAGCCAGAAGGCCTGCCGCAGGTCGCCCGCGCCGAAGCGCAGGTCCTGGTCGTACTTGATGCCGGACTGGCCGTTGAGGTCGATGTGGAACAGCTTGTCGTGCCACAGGGCCTGGGCGATGCCGTGCGGGAAGTTCAGCCCGGCCATCTGCTCGTGGCCGACCTCCGGGTTGAGGCCGACCCGCTCGGGGCGCTCCAGCTCGTTGATGAACGCCAGGGCGTGGCCGACGGTGGGGAGCAGGATGTCGCCGCGCGGCTCGTTGGGCTTGGGCTCGATCGCGAAGCGCAGGTCGTAGCCCTGCTGCTCGACGTACTCGCCGAGCAGGTCGAAGGCCTCCTTCAAGCGGTCGAGCGCGGTGCGCACGTCCTTGGCCGCGCCGGACTCGGCGCCCTCGCGCCCGCCCCAGGCGACGTAGACCGAGGCGCCGAGCTCGGCGGCCAGGTCGATGTTGCGGATGGTCTTGCGCAGCGCGTAGCGGCGCACGTCGCGGTCGTTGGCGGTGAAGGCGCCGTCCTTGAAGACCGGGTGGGTGAACAGGTTGGTGGTCGCCATCGGGACCTTCAGCCCGGCGGCGTCCAGCGCGGCGCGGAACCGCTTGACGGCCTCCTCGCGGGTGGCGTCGTTCACGCCGAAGGGGATCAGGTCGTCGTCGTGGAAGGTGACGCCGTAGGCGCCGAGTTCGGCCAGCCGCTGCACGGTCTCGACCGGGTCGAGGGCGGGGCGGGTCGCGTCGCCGAAGGGGTCGCGCCCCTGCCAGCCCACGGTCCACAGGCCGAAGGTGAACTTGTGCGCGGGGGTGGGAACGAGCTGGTCGCTGGACATGGAGCGGCTCCGGATCGGATCCAGGGGTGTTTGTAATGGCTCTCAACAAACTAGTATGCCGGAACGTCAGAAGGAACCGTTCCAACCAAGTGATTCAGGAGTGAGTCTTGGACCCAGGTCTGATCACTGCGTGCATCCCGAACGGTGGTGGATGCCCGGCTGGTCGCCCGCGTTCTCGTTTTCCCCGTTCGGGCGCGCGCATCGTGTGCGCGGTCCGTGGCGGGGCGGCGGGTCTCCTCAGGCCCCCGGATGCCCGATGGGGCCTGGGCGGTCCGATGCCCGAGACGATCACTCCGGTCGTCATGGGGCGGTGCCGTCCGTCGCCGGATCGGGTGTCCGAGGGCGCGTCGCCCGATCGCGACGGCGGCGCTGTCGTGTCGGGTGGTCTTACGGGTGGGTGTCGCGAGCGGCTTCTGCCAGTGCTGTGCGCCCCATCGGGAGGTGTAGGCGGGGTCCACGGCGACGATGACCAGGTCCAGCTCGGCGGCCATGGACACGAGCCGGGCACGGAGCCTGCCGGTGGGGATGCCGGAGACGAGCTGCCGGAAGCGCTTCTTGCGTCCGTGTTTCTCGCGGGTGGTCTCGGCGGTGAAGTCCAGGTTTTCCAGGCCGATCGCCGTCACGCCGCACCGCTTGGCCCAGTGCAGCAATTGGCTGATGGCGTGGCGGATCTGGGCGTCGCGGTGGGTGGCGGTGCCGGTCAGGTCGTAGGGGAACCGGTGGGGGTCGCCGACCGGGTTGCCGTAGTGGTCGAGGTGCCAGGCGGCGAAGTGGTCGGCGTTGGTGTCCGCGCCGACCATCCCGGCCGCGCGGGCCACGTCCAGCGGCATCGTTTGGACGATGGGCCGGGTCCAGGAGGCGTCCAGGTACCAGCGGCCCCGGGTCACGTCCAGGTGGATTCGGTAGGCGACCGCCCGGTTGCCCTCGATGCGGTCGCGCCATTCCTCGCCCCGGTGCGGGAACGTCACCCTTGTGGCCAGGACGTACCGGCCATTGGGGGCGTTCGCCAGATCCGCCATCGGGCCGGGCAGCTTGATGCTGATCCCGCCGTCGGGGGTCACCCGGATCGTCTCGTTCCCGAACCGCTTCCCGGACTCCCCGTCCGCTGCGAGGAACCAGCGGGACGCTTCCCAACGTTCCCGCCACCGGGTCTCGGTCAGGTTCGCCGCCGCCAGGTGGTGCCGAGTGTTCAGCAGCTTCCGCCCACCCCGCACCACACGCACGCGACCCGCCTCACGATCGGCCGCGACCTGCGTGCGCCGTTCCTCCAGCGCCGCCAGCCGGCGGGACTTGACGAACCACTCCTGCCTGGAACGGTAGCCACCGGGTGCATGCCCGGTGCCCTTCTCCCCGACCGGCAACGACAGGCGATGCCGCAGCATCCGGACGCCCGCGTCCAGCGAGTCCAGGTGGGCGGCCTGCCCACGGCGCGACAGCGCCCACTGGTCATGCGTCGCCTTCGTGACCGAACCGGCCCAGCGCGACGACGACTCCACCGTCAGGTCGCGCTTGCGCGCGGCCCACGTCCCGCTGCCGTGCTCCAGGCCGTCCGCGCAGCGTGCCTTCAGGTCCTTCGACGCCAGCGCCCCCATGTGCGCGCCGACCAGCCGCAGTACCTTCTCATCCCCGGGCGCGAGGCCCTTGAGACGATCCCGAACCGTCACGCCCGACGGGCCGAGGGAAACAAACGGCACGTCGATCCGCCGCAGCTTCTTCGGCCCGGTCACGCTGCCCTCCCTCCCCGTCAGTGCTACCACCCTCGCACGCACCACTGACAGTCATCGATCCAAGGCAGTCCGTGATCGACGGGTGTCTGTGTGCGCCAAGACGGCTTCGATCCCCAGCAGTTCATAACCCCTTCCGGAGGAACGCATGGCTGAGCAACGTGTCGTGATCGGCTTCGACAGCTCGACCCAGTCCACCAAGGCCCTCGCCGTCGACCTCGACACCGGCGCCGTCCTCGGCCAGGGCCGCGCCCCGCACACCGTGAGCACCGGCGTCGGCCGGGAGAGCGACCCCGAGCAGTGGTGGCGGGCGCTCGGCGAGGCCGCCGCGGCCACCGGCTGGGCGGACCGCGCGGCCGCCGTCTCGATCGGCGGCCAGCAGCACGGCCTGGTCACCCTCGACGCGTCCGGGGCGCCGGTCCGCCCGGCACTGCTCTGGAACGACGTCCGGTCCGCGCCCCAGGCCGCCGCACTCCAGGCCGCCGTCGGCGCGTCCGAACTCGCCCACCGCACCGGCAGCGTCCCCACCGCCGCCTTCACCGCGCCCAAGTGGGCCTGGCTGCGCGCCAACGAGCCCGCCGCCGCCGAACGCGTCGTCGCCGTCCGGCTGCCGCACGACTTCCTGACCGAGCGGCTGACCGGCGAGGCGGTCACCGACCGCGGCGACGCCTCGGGAACCGGCTGGTGGGGGCCGGACGGCTACGACAAGGACGTCCTGGACCGCATCGGCCTCGACCCGGCCCTGCTGCCGCAGGTCCTCGCGCCGGGCACGGCGGCCGGCACCGTCCGCCCGGGCACGGCGCTGCGCGCGGGCACGCCGGTGGCCACCGGCACCGGCGACAACATGGCCGCCGCCCTCGGACTCGGGCTGCTCCCCGGGCAGCCGGTGCTCAGCCTCGGCACCTCCGGCACCGTCTACGCCGTCGGCCGCACCCGGCCCGCCGACCCGACCGGCACCGTGGCCGGCTTCGCCGACGCCCTCGGCGGCTGGCTGCCGCTCGCCTGCACGCTCAACTGCACCCTCGCCGTCGACCGCTTCGCCGTGCTGCTCGGACGCGGCCGTGAGGAGGTCGAGGACGGCGGCACCGCCGTCGTCCTGCCCTACCTGGACGGCGAGCGCACCCCGGACCTCCCGGGCGCCTCCGGTCTGGTCCACGGGCTGCGCCACGACACCACCCCCGGCCAGCTGCTCCAGGCCGCCTACGACGGCGCCGCCCACGCCCTGCTCGCCGCCCTGGACCGGGTGCTGAGCGCGGGCGGCGCGGACCCGGAGGGCGGTGAACCGCTGCTGCTGATCGGCGGCGGCGCCCGCGGCCGGGCCTGGCAGCGGACCGTGCTGCGGCTCTCCGGCCGGGCGGTCCAGGTGCCCGAGGCGCAGGAACTGGTCGCGCTCGGCGCCGCCGCCCAAGCGGCCGCGCTGCTCACCGGGGAGCCGGCCGACGCGGTGGCCCGCCGCTGGCGGACGGCCCACGGCCCGGTGCTGGAACCGGTCGCGAAGGACGAGGAGGCCCTGGCGCGGATCACCGATACCCTGCGTCGGGCCGGGGCCTTGCAGGGCGCCCCGGCCGAGGACCGGTAGGAGGAGCAGCGCGTGACGGTGGTCGGCAGGGTGAACGGGAGTGCCTCGATCGGGCCCGCGTCGCAACAGGACATGCGGCGGCAGAACCTCGCGGTGGTCCTCGGGGCGGTTGCCGCGCACAGCCCGCTCTCCCGCGCGGACGTCTCCGGACGCGTCGGGCTGACCAGGGCGGCCGTCTCCTCGCTGGTCGACGAGCTGATCGGGCGCGGCGCGGTCACCGAGGCGGCGGCCACCGCCAGCGGCCGCCCGGGCCGGCCCGGACGGGCGCTGGCCGTGAACGACGCGGGCCCGGCGGGCCTCGGCCTGGAGATCGGCGTCGGCCACCTCGGCGCGTGCGTGGTGGACCTGCGCGGCGAGCCGCGGGTGTGGCGCCGGGAGGAACGGGCGAACGCGGGCCGCCCGGCCGGGGAGGTGCTGGCCGAGGCCGCCGCGCTGGCCGCCGCGGCGGAGGCGGAGGCCGCCGCCCTCGGGCTGCGCGTCGAGGGCCGGATCCTGGCCGTGCCCGGGGTGGTGCCGAACGACCCCGCCGGGCTGGTCGAGCGCGCGCCCAATCTCGGCTGGCGCGGTGTCCGGCTGCGCGACCACTGGCCGGACGCGGACACCCTGCCCGAGCCGGAGAACGAGGCCAACCTCGGAGCACTGGCCGAGTGCTGGCATGCCGGGCAGCCGGCGGAGACCTTCGTGCACGTGTCCGCCGAGACCGGGATCGGCGCCGCCCTGGTCATCGACGGAGTGCTGTTCCGGGGCGCCCGCGGCTTCGCCGGTGAACTCGGCCACCTCCCCGTCCATCCGGAGGGCCCCGACTGCGCCTGCGGCTCCCGCGGCTGCCTGGAGCAGTACGCGGGCGAGGCGGCGGTGCTGCGCGAGTCCGGTCTCGGGCAGCACGGCCCCGGCGACCCGGTCGCCCTGCTGGCCGAACGGGCGGGCGCCGGGCACCCGCCGACCCTGGCCGCGCTGGACCGCGCGGGGCGCGCCCTCGGCCTCGCCCTCACGTCCGCCGTCGACCTCATCGACCCGGACGCCCTCGTCCTCGGCGGTGCCTACGCCGACCTCGCCGACTGGCTGGTGCCGTCGGTGCGCGCCGAGTTGGCCGCCCGGGTCACCCTGCGGTCCTGGGCCCCGGAGGCGCTGCGCCCGTCCGCCCTGGGGCGGCGCGGGCCGCTGCTGGGCGCGGCGTTGACGACGGTCCGCCGGATCATGGCGGACCCGACCCTGCTGCCCGTCGGCTGACGGCCCCGGGCCGTTCGTCGGCCTGCCCTCGTCGGCCTGCCCTTCGTGGGGGTACCCGCGGGGGGGGTGCGACGCAGGGGGCGGGGGCGGGGGGCACCCGGGCACGCCGGTCGGGGCGGGGGTGTTGTAGGGGGTGGAGCGGGGGGGGCGCGCGTCCGGTAACGCGCGGT
>NZ_JBHWIV010000075.1:5908-42001 GCF_042731675.1 Kitasatospora sp. NPDC059827
TCGGCGCGGCCCGCGGGCGGGCCGCCGGGGGGCCTCGGTGGCGCTCCGGTGGCGGGCCGGCCTTGCTGCTCCCCGCGTGGGGGTTCCCCCCCACGAAGGGTCCTGGCGCGGCGGTCACGCGGACAGGCCTTGCGGAGCGGACTTGTTGACGGCGTTGCAGCGGTTGGGCAGCGCGTCGTGAACCGCTCGTTCGACGGCCTACTGTGCGATGAAGGACCACTGCAGGTTGGAGCTGCCGTTCCAGCCCCACTGCTTGGTGACGGAGCCGGCGGCGACCTGGCCCCCGCCGTCCAGGACCAGGCCCGTGGTGCGGTTGGCGATGCTGTACAGGCCGTTGCCCCGGTCGGTGATCTGCCACTGCTGGTTGGTGCCGCCGTTCCAGGGAGCCTGCTGCGCGGGTGCCCCGTTGGAGGTGGAGCCCCAGCCGTCGGCGACCATCCCGTTGGTGCGGTTGACCAGCTTGTAGTAGCCGTTGCCGAGCTCGACCGCCTGCCACTGGAGATTGGGGCTGCCGTTCCAGGTCCACTGCTTGAGGTTGCTGCCCGAGGCGACGTTGCCGCCGCTGTCCAGGGCCAGGCCGTCGGCGACGTTGCCGATCCGGAAGTAGGTGGCCGGGTTGAAGATCACCTTCAGCGAGGTGATGGCGTCGTTGTTGCCGGTGTTGCGCAGGTCGGGGTCGTCCGCGCTGAAGGTCCACGCCGTCCCGGTGAAGTTGTCGCCGGAGTAGCCGATCACCTGGTAGCCGGCCGGAACCCGCAGGGAGGAGATGCTCTGCACCGCCAGCCCCGCGCTCTGCAACTGGGCGGCCGTGTAGCCGCCCAGCACCAGGGCGGCCGCGGTGCCCGCGTACGAGATGTCGCTGTACGCGGTGGCCACGCCGGTGCCCCCGGGTCGGAGGACGGGGATCTGACCGGAGAAGGTGAACTTCAGGACGTAGGCGAGGGCGCTGAACGGGGCCGAGGACGACGGCAGCGTGATGTGCAGGCCGTCGCTCGCCTGGGTCGGGGTGGGCAGGCCGGTGTACGTGCCCGCGGTCGCACCGAGCAATTGGACAGAGGCCAGGGAGCTGAGGTCGATACGGCCGCTCGCCAGGGTGCTGACGGTCGTGGAACTCCCGGGCCAGCCGAGGACCGTGGCGTACAGGACGGTGCCGTCCTTGCTGCGGGTGAACCGGAAGTCCTTGTTCGTGCCCGCCACGGGGGTGGTGAAGGAGCCGCCGCCCATCTTGGTCGGCCCCTCCCCGTAGACCGTCCACGCGCGGGTGGCGTACACGGACTCGCCGAACCGGTGGAGGTGGTCGCCGATGCCCAGCAGGACGTCCTTCTGGCCCTGGGGAATCGTCCCGTCCGCCATGGGGGCGATGTTGAGCAGCATGTTGCCGTTCTTGCTGACCCGGTCGATCAGCGCGTGCAGCATCTGCTGGGTGGAGTAGTAGCCGATGCCGACGGTGTAGCACCAGCTGGAGCTGCTGATGCTGTCGTCGGTCAGCCAGTACGGGTCGGCGATGTCGCCTGGCCCGCCGCGTTCGTAGTCGAAGACCTCGCCGAGGTTGTCGTAACCGTCCTTGTAGGTGGCCACGACCTCCCGGCCCCAGCCCAGGGCCTGGTTGTAGTAGTACGAGAGGAAGTTCAGGCGTTGCGTCTCGTCGACCTTGGAGAGGTCGAAGTCCTCCCACAGGATGTCCGGTTGGGCCAGGTCGATGACCTCCTTGAGCTTGTCGTACCAGAGCTGGTTCTCCGCCGTGCCGCCCAGCTGGCCGAAGAGCTTCTGCAGGCTCGCGGTCGGCTGCGCCGGCGCGTGGTCGTAGTAGCCGTTGAAGTTGTAGGCGTGGTGCATGGCCACCAGCAGCTTCAGGCCCTTGCCCCGGATCGAGTCGCGGAAGATCTGCAGGAGGTTCAGCTTCGGTCCTCGCTGCACCGAGTTCCACTC
The DNA here is from genome assembly GCF_042731675.1 of Kitasatospora sp. NPDC059827. Taxonomy (NCBI): domain Bacteria; kingdom Bacillati; phylum Actinomycetota; class Actinomycetes; order Kitasatosporales; family Streptomycetaceae; genus Kitasatospora; species Kitasatospora sp. NPDC059827. Next base: position 7,838 of record NZ_JBHWIV010000075.1, read on the forward strand.
GTTGACCGTGCTGTTCCACATCGAGAAGCCGTCGTGGTGCTCCGCCACCGGCCCGGCGAACCGGGCGCCGGCGTCCACGAAGAGCTGGGCCCAGGCGTCCGGGTCGAAGTTCCCGCCCTGGGAGGTCAGCTTGGGCGAGAACTGCACCCAGGTGCCGGCCTTGTCGCGGGCCCCGTCGAGGAAGTTGTTGTAGGGCCAGACCGACGGGTCCCCGTAGGTGGTGATGTGATGGTTGTTCACATCGCTGCCGCCGATGTACATGTTCCGCGGGTACCACTCGCTGCCGTACGCCGGGACGCTGAAGGCGCCCCAGTGGAAGTAGATCCCGAACTTGGCGTCCTGGAACCACTCCGGCGCAGGAGGGTGCTGATCCACCGAGGCCCAGGTGGGCGAGTAGGAGGACGGAGCCGCGAGCGCCCTCGTCGTACCGAGCGTCAGATTCGCCGTCGCGGCGGCAACGATGCCGGCGGCACTCGACAGGAAGACACGTCTGTTGATCGCCATGGCTGGATCCTTCGTCGTTGGGTGGAGGACGTTCCGGGCCGCGACACCGAAGCTCGGGCAGGGCATGCCGTGCGGCTCGACACGGCCTGTCGCGTGCAAGGCGGTGGAAATGTGAGCGATAACAGGAGCGGCTCAGCCGATTCTGGCAGCCTCGTGACGACTGTCAAGGCATCGGACGGGGCGAGCTGCTCGCCGGCGATGCCCAGCCTCGGCATGGGATCCGTGCTGTGGACGGGCGTCAAGGAGGCGGCCCAGACGCAGGGGCCGGGCCCGTGCGAGAACGCCTCGTGCGCCATCACCTCCCTGAACGGCAGCGGCACCAACCTCTCGCCGGCCGTCACCAACCAGTCCGGTCTCGACCGGCTCCAGTGGGGCTGGGGCACCGGAACCAATCCGGGCGGCGGGGGCAGCGCCGGCACCGCGCTGCGCGGCACCGGCTCCGGTCGCTGCCTGGACGTGCCGGGCGCCGCCGCGACCAACGGTCTGCAGACCGAGATCTGGGACTGCACCGGCGGCAGCAAGCAGCAGTGGAGCCGGAAGTAACGAGGACGAAGCCCCGCTGACGGCTCGATGAGCCGTCAGCGGGGGCCGACCGGAAGCCCGTAGGCGAGCTGGTCCAGCTGCCCGCCGGCCCCGCCGGGTCGTGCGGCTGCCCCGCAGTCGAGCCCCTCGAATCACGGCCCGGTCGGCGTGCAGCGCGGCCGGGCCGCCCGGGGACCCGGCGCCCCGGGGGGCGCGGCAGGTCAGGCCTTGCCGGTCAGGCGCCAGATCTGGTTCCTCTTGTCGGCCAGGTTGCTTGCCGGGTCGCAGGTCCACGGGTGGATGAGGTCGCCCGAGGTGGTGGAGACACCGCTGACGTCGACGCACTTGCCGCTGTGGACGGCCACGAGCTGGTACTCCTGACCGTTGCCGAGTGTGGTGACGGGCTGGAGGGTGAACATCTGGTTGGTGCCGCCGCTGCAGGTCCACTGGATGACGGCGGCGTCGGCCCTGGAAGCGCCCGAGACGTCAAGGCACTTGCCGCGGAGGGACCCCTCGCCGCCTCGGCGCCGCGCTGCGAACGGGCGGCCGCCGGACGCCCTAGCCGAACAGGCGCCGCTGGATCTCCCGGCGGTAGTCCTCCAGCGTCCGGTCGAGGTGTGCCGCCGTGGCCGTGGCGGCCTCGTCGGGCCGGCCGTCGCGGATGGCCCGGTAGATCGCCTCGTGCTCCTCCACCGCGGCCTGGGTCCCCTCGCTGAGCACGTCGTGGATGCCGATGGCACTGGACTGGCGCTGCAGCCTGCGTGCGTCCCGTACGGCGCTGAGCAGGAAGGTGTTGTGAGCGGCGGTGGCCACGGCCGTGTGGAAGTCGTCGTCCGCCTGGTTGAAGACGTCGACCTGGCCGTGGACGAATCCGTGCCGGCACTGCTGCACGGCGACCTCGATGGTGCGCAGTTCGGCGGGTGTGGCCCGGGTGGCCGCGAGACTGCTGGCGGCCGTCTCCTGGACCTTGCGGAACTCGAACAGCATCAGGACGTGGTCCAGGTCGACGGGTCGGAAGAAACCGCCCCAGCGGCTGGTGATGAGCATGCCCTCGTCGTCCGCGACGAACAGGCCGCGCCCCTTGTGCGCCCGGACGCGGCCGAGTGCGGAGAGGATCTTCACCGCCTCCCGGACCACGGCCCTGCTGGTGTTCAGCGTCTTGGCCAGATCGTGTTCCGTGGGGAGTCGGTCGCCCGCCACCAGGTGTGCCTCGGCGATGTACTCGAGGATCTGCTCCGACACGATCTCGTATCCCGGCCGGTAGTCCCGCCGCTCCTCGCCCGGGCCGTTCGGCGCCGCCCCGGGGGTGGGGGAGGTCTGTACGGGCAGCGCGGCCTGAGGCGTGGGCGTGTCGTTCATCTGTCCTGCCTTCGGGGTGGGGCGCGAGACGAGGCTGCGCGTCGGCGAGCTGGCTCACCTTACCGCAGCTGGCAATGAGTCCTACTCATTCTGTCGAACTTCATGGCGCGAATTGACCCACGAAAGTGAGCAAATGCCTGAAAACGCGTCACCAATGCCGCGCAGAGCTCGGTATGCGGTCCGAAATCAGTCCGAATAAGACCGTGTGAACTCTTGACGGCCTACTCGATAGAGCGGCTAATTGTCTCCCAGGGCGGCAGCGGAACGGCTGCCCTTCGGTATCCGACGCCGGACCGGGACGGTCCCGCGTCGCCCTCCCCCCACCTCCCGATCAGTTCGGGGCCTCTGCAGTGGAGTCGATGATGACCGTCAACAAGCCTCCGGTCGGCCGGGAAGCAGTGTCCGGCAAGAGACGAGCGGTGATGCTCGCCGCCTGCGCGGCGACCCTGGTGATGACCGTGGCCGCCTGCAGCAGCGGCGGCTCATCCGGAAAGACCACCAAGGACGGCTTCGCCCAGGCGGCGCAGTCCGACGGCACACTGACCGTCTGGGTCGACGCGACCAGGGTGGCCGCCGCGAAGCAGTACCAGGCGCTGCACCCGGAGGTGAAGCTGGACATCGTCTCCTACGACGGCGACGCCAACGGCTCGAACTACCTCCAGACCAAGATCCAGCTCTTCAACCGGACCGGCAAGGGCTGGCCCGACGTCGTGTTCAGCTCCCAGAACAACGAGGCGACCTGGGCGGTCGACGCCGGCTTCGCCGCGCCGCTCGACAAGGGCCTGATCCCGGCGGACACCCTGAACGGCTTCGCCAAAGGCGCCAACGACGTCTGTACGGTCAACGGCACCGTCTACTGCCTGCGCAACGACCTCTCGCAGACCGTGCTCTGGTACAACGCGCCGCTGATGCGGCAGTTCGGCTACACCGTCCCGAAGAGCTGGGAGGAGTACCAGGAGCTGGGCGAGAAGGTGGCCGCCGAACACCCCGGCTACCTGGTGGGCGATGCCGGGGACTCCTTCGCCCCCGAGATCTACCTCTGGGCGAGCAAGTGCGGGGCCAACCACATCACCGGTCCCAAGGCCGTCTCGGTGAACACCGCCGGCGAGAACTGCACCAGGATGGCCGCGCTCCTGGACGGCCTGATCAAGAACAAGTCGATGTCCATCAGCGGGGTCTTCAGCACCGACTTCGCCAAGAACGAGGCCGCCAGGATCCTGCTCATGCCCGGCCCGGCGTGGTTCGGCGGCGCGGTGTTCCGGGACACCCTCAAGCTGCCGGAGAAGACGATCGGCGTGGCCCCGATGCCCCAGTGGCAGGGCGACACCGAGCCGGCCACCGGCAACGTCGGCGGCGGCACCTGGCTGGTGTCGCAGCACTCCACCCACCTCAAGGCCGCCACCGACTTCCTCACGTGGGTCACCACCGACAACGCCTACCAGGCCCAGAAGTCCCCGGGCTTCCCGGCCTACGCGCCCGCCGCCGAGGAGTGGCTCAAGGCGCAGGCGGCCGCCGGGTACTACGCCGGTGACCTCGGCGCCCTCAAGGACGCCGCCTCCCAGGTGTGGCCCGGCTGGGGCTCGGGCCAGTTCAGCCAGGAGGGGATCTGGGCCGCCACGGTCAAGCCCGGTCTGACCCAGGGGCAGACCGTCACCTCCCTGCTGCCCGCCTGGCAGGACTCGATCGTCAAGCACGCCCAGTCGTTCGGATACAAGGTCTCGCAGTGACCCTCGACTCCTCCTCGGCCGGCTCCCCCCGGCGCCGCAACGGCGCCCGCGGGAGCCGGGCCGGCCTGGCCTTCGTCGCCGGTTACGCGCTGCTGCTGGTCGCCTTCGGCGTCCTCCCGACCGGCTACGCGATCTACTTCGCCTTCACCGACGCCGGGGGCTCGTTCACCGGGCTCGCCAACTTCGTCTCCACGGCGCAGGACTTCCGCTTCGTGGACGCGATCGGCCACGTGGCGCTCTACCTCCTGTTCTGGCTGGTCTCGCTGGTGGTGTTCGTGGTGGGGCTGGCGCTGCTGCTGCACCGCCTCTCCTCGGGGCCGATCAGCCGCACGCTCCGCTTCCTCTACTACATCCCCGGGGCGCTCGCGGGCGCCGCGAGCGTGCTGGTGTGGCTGTTCATGCTCGATCCGACGGTGAGTCCGGTCAGTTCGCTGCTGGGCATGCTGGGCTTCGACACCTTCGGCGCGGTCATCGCGCCCGGCAACCTCCCGGTGCTGTTCACCGCCATCGCCTTCTGGACCGGGGCCGGCGGCTGGATCGTCGTCATGTACGGCGCGCTCAACAACATCCCGCACGACGTCCTGGAGGCCGCGCGGATCGACGGTGCGGGTGCCTGGCAGACCGCCTGGCACGTGCAGATCCCCTTGCTCCGCAAGTGGATCGTCTACATGGTGATCCTGGCCTTCGCGGGCGGCGCGCAGCTCTTCGTCGAGCCGCAGCTGCTCTCGCTCGCCAGCGTGGGCGTGGCCGGCCGCGACTACTCGCTCAACCAGCTGACCTACGACTTCGCCTTCCAGATGAACAACGTCAACGGCGCCGCGGCGGTCTCGATGGAGCTCCTGGTCGTCAGCGTGACGGCCGCCGGTTTCTTCGTCGCACGGTCGGGATTCTTCGATGCCGACTGAGCCCCCTGCCACCGCGGTCGCCGCCACACCACGCGAGGAACGGGAACCAAGCGTCATGACCCGAGCTCCACACCGGGCGTCCCGGCGCAGGCACCGGCCCGTACGGAACGCGTCGTACCGGCTGCTGACCGGCTCCGTCCTCGCGGTCTTCGCCGCGTTCTTCGTGCTGCCGGTGCTCTGGCTCGTCCTCGCGGCGACCAAGACCGACCAGCAGCTGGTCCACGACAACCCGCTCTCCTTCGGCTCCTGGGACGCCCTCCTGGCCAACTGGGACGCCCTGAAGGGCTTCCAGGACGGCGCGATCCTGCAGTGGCTGGGCAACTCCGCCCTGTATGCGGTGATCTCCCTGGTCATCACCCTCTGCGTGTCGGTGCCGGCGGGGTACGCGCTGGCCATGACCGAGTTCCGCGGTCGGCGCCTGCTGCTGGTCTCGACCCTGGTCGTGATGCTGATGCCGAGCGCCACCCTGGTCGTGCCGCTCTTCCTGGAGGTCAACGCGGCGCACCTGATCGGCACCATGTGGTCGATCGTCCTGCCGTACGCGTTCTACCCGTTCGGCGTGTACCTGACGTACATCTACTTCACCACCGCTGTGCCGAAGGACCTGCTGGCGGCCGCACGGATGGACGGCTGCTCGGAGTTCGGCGTCTTCCGTCACATCGCACTGCCGCTGGCGACCCCGGTCATCGCGCTCGTCGGCTTCTTCAGCTTCGTCGCCAACTGGACCAACTACTTCCTGCCGTACGTGATGCTGCCCCAGGACGACCAGATGCCGATCCAGGTCGGCGTCGGCAACCTGCTCAGCAGCGTGCCGCAGTTCAACCCGACCGCCGGTTCGCTCGCCATCGAGCGCCCGCAGCTGGCCCTCGCGACCCTGGTCGCCATCACCCCGGTCCTGGTCGTCTTCCTCTTCGCCCAGCGCTTCCTGGTCAGCGGGATGCTCGCCGGAGCCACCAAGGAATGACACCCGCGCCGTCACTCCGATCGGAGATCCTCCCATGTCCCTCAGTTCCATCGACCCCTCCCCGGGCGAGGGCGCCACGGGTTCCCCGGCCGAGATCCAGGCCTCGGTGCCGCTGCTCGAACCGCCCGGCTGGGCCCTGGCGCAGCGCGCGCTGTTCGACCTGCTCGACCACGGCTGGCGCCGGTTCGCCCGCGACTTCACCGGCCCCGACGGCCGGTTGAACTACCAGGGCCGGCTGACCACCCGTGACGGCGTGGACGACTTCTACGAGGTCTTCTTCAACTGGCCTCAGCTGTACCTGCTCGGCGGGGCCGACGATCTCCTGGACGCCGGCGGCAAGCACTGGGAGGGCGTCACCGCCCACCTCACCGAACTGGGCATGCTCCAGGACGAGTACGAGCGCGGCTACGACTGGTTCCACCAGGGCGAGAGCCTGCTGCTGCTCTACTTCCTGTGCATGGCCGACCCCGAGCGCTGGTCCGAGCGCGCCCTGCGCTTCGCCGACCTGTACGTCGACCCGGTCCACGGCAACTACGACCCCGCCCACCGCATCGTCACCCGCCCGCACAACGGCAGCGACCCGGACCGGCAGGGCGTGAGCGACGACGAGGTCTACCCGTGGCTGCAGAAGGAAGCCGACACGTACGGCTACCCGCTCGAATGGCTCCCCGAGGCGCAGGACGGCCCGTACCCGCTCTCCTCGGACCCGCGGCTCGGCGCGCAGATGCGCGAGCGGATCGGCGTCGGCGACACCGCCGTCAACCTCGCCGTGGCCGGGCTGGTCCTCAACGCCTGGGTCCTGACCCACGAGCAGCGCTACCGCGACTGGATCGTCGAGTACGTCGGCGCCTGGCGGGAGCGCACCGAGGCGAACGGCGGGCTCATACCGGACAACGTCAGCCCGGACGGGGAGGTCGGCGGCCGGCTGGAAGGCCGCTGGTACGGCGGCCACTACGGCTGGTCCTGGCCGCACGGCTGGCACAGCGTGGGCCACGCGGCCTGTGTGGCGGCGCTGGCCGCGGCGGTGAGCACCGGGGAGGACGACTACCTCTCGATGGTCGGGACCTCGCTCGACGAGATCATCTCCCGGGCCAAGCTGATGCCCTTCACCGAGGCGGACTCCAGCCTCCGGTCCAAGTGGGCGGTCGAGCTCGCCGGGGACGCCGACGAGCCGGCGCTCCACCTCCCGTTCCGGCGCAACGACTCGGGCTGGTTCGACTACAACCCGGTCACCCTGCCGGTGCCGATGGCGCTGTGGCACCACACCGCCTCCGAGGCCGACCGCGACCGGATCGAGCGGCTGCGCGAGGCGGACGGACTCGACTGGAGCACCGTGCGGCCGTTCCGGGCCAAGGAGGAGTCCGGGCACGAGAAGGCGTGGTTCGCCTTCCTCGCCGGTGACGACCCGGGCTACCCCGAGCGGATCCTCGCCGCCGCCCAGGCGCAGGTGCGCCACCGCCTGCGGCGGATCGAGCGTTACCGCGACCTGGAGGTGGACGAGGCCGACATCCACGTCTGGCAGCAGTGCAACCCGGTCGCCACCGAGGCCCTGGTCCAGCTGACCTGGGGCGGTCCCCAGGTGCTCTACAACGGCGGCCTCCAGCAGGCCCGGCTGCGCTACCACGACGCCCGGGCCCGCCGGGCGGGGCTGCCGCAGGACGTGGCCGCCCTGGTCACCTCCATCGACCCCGAGGCGACCACGGTCGAGCTGGTGAACCTCTCGCCAGACAAAGATCGGACCATTATCATTCAGGCGGGCGCGCTCGCCGAGCACAGCATCGCCTCGGTCCGGTACACGACGTGCACGGACGAGGGCTGGGTCGGCGACATGTACGACTACGGCCACACCGAGCCGGTGGTCGGCGAGTCCGAAACGTCAGGAGACGGCGCCTACCTGACGGTGCAGCTGCCCGCGTCCACCCGGATCCGGCTGACGCTCCGGCTGGAGCTCCGCACCCGTACGCCCAGCTACCGTTCGCCCTTCGGCGCCCCGGCCACCCTGTCGAACGCCGAAACATCGGAGGAATCCGCGTGAAGCGCTTCGCCCAGACCATCAGGCTCCGCCCCGAGCACCGGGAGAAGTACCTCGAACTCCACTCCGCCGTCTGGCCCGGAGTCGAGGCGGCCCTCCACCGGGCGCGGATCCGCAACTACAGCATCTACCTCCACGGCGACGTGCTGTTCGCCTACTTCGAGTACCACGGCGAGGACTTCGACGCCGACATGGCGGAACTGGAGGCCGACCCGGTGACCCAGGAGTGGTGGACGCACACGGACCCCTGCCAGGAGCCCTGGCCCGACCGGGGCGACTCCCGCCAGTGGACCGAACTCCCCGAGGTCTGGCACCTGGGCGAGCCCGTCGGCCCCACCGCCGACCCCACCGCCGGCTGACCGGACCCGCGCCGGACCGACCACCCGAACCCGGAGCCCCCAGTGACCGCCACCCCGACCCCCGGGCTGATCGACGCCCACCACCACCTGTGGGACCTCGCCGAGCGCCCGCAAGCCTGGCTCGACGAGCCCGGCCTGGAGTCGATCCGCCGCACGTTCACCCCCGACGACCTGCGCGCCACCGCCACCGGCACGGTGGCGGGCCGCCGACTCCACCGCACGGTGGCCGTGCAGTGCGTCCCGGACGTCCCCGAGACCGAGGACCTGCTCGCCCTCGCCGCCCGGGAGCCGCTGATCGCGGCCGTGGTCGGCTGGGCGGACCTCACGTCCCCCGCCGTGGGCGACCAACTCGACCGGCTGCTGGCCGGCCCGGGCGGCGAGCACCTGCGCTCCCTGCGGCACCTGGTACAGGGCGAGACGGACCCGGAGTGGCTGCAACGCCCGGACGTCGAACGCGGGTTGGCGGCGATCCGGGACCGCGGCCTCGGCTACGACGTGCTCGTCCGCAGCCACCAGCTCGACCAGGCGAGCCGACTGGCCGAACGCCTCCCGGACCTGCCCCTGGTACTCGACCACGCCGGCAAGCCCGACATCGCCCGCGGCGAACTGGGGGAGTGGGAGCAGCGGCTGCGGCGGCTGGCCGCGCACCCGCAGGTGGTCTGCAAGGTGTCCGGACTGATCACCGAGGCCGACCACCACGCCTGGACCACCGCCGACCTCCGCCCGGTCTGGGACGTCCTGCTGAGCGCCTTCGGCCCCGAGCGGCTGATGTTCGGCTCGGACTGGCCGGTGGCCAACCTCGCAGGAGGCTGGAACCGCTGGGCCGAAACCGTGGACGAGCTGCTCGACGGGTGCTCCGCCGACGAGACCTCGGCGGTCCTCGCGGGCACCGCGACCGCCTTCTACCGCCTCGCCCCCCTCTCGTAACCCGTACCGACGAGACTTTTGGGATCACCATGACGCTTGCTGTTCGCTATACAGCCGCCCGCACGCTGGACACGGCCCCGGTCGAGGCCGCCGAGCCCGGCCCCGGGGAGGTCCTGCTGGCCCCCGCCTACGTGGGGATCTGCGGGACCGACCTCCACATCTTCCACGGCGACATGGACGCCCGGGTCGCCGCGCCCGCCGTCCTGGGCCATGAGATGTCCGGCCTGGTGCTCAAGGTCGGCGCCGGCGTCGAGGGCTGGCAGGCCGGGGACGCGGTGACGGTGATGCCGCTGCGCTGGGACGACACCTGCCCGGCCTGCCTGAGCGGCCATCAACACGTGTGCCAGAACCTGGACTTCATCGGCATCGACTCGCCGGGTGCGATGCAGCAGCGCTGGACGGTCCCGGCCGCCACGCTGATCCGGCTGCCGGACTCCCTCGCCCTGGACCGGGCCGCGCTGGTGGAGCCCACCGCGGTGGCCGTGCACGACGTCGGCCGGGCCGGGGTACAGGCCGGTGAGCGGGTCGTCGTCGTGGGCGGTGGCCCGGTCGGGATCCTGATAGCCCTGGTGGCCCGGGCCGCCGGGGCCGAGGTGCGGGTGGTGGAGCTGAGCGCCCACCGGCGCAAGCTCGCCGAGGAGTTGGGGCTCGCCACCTGGGACCCGGCGGCCGAGGACGTGGCCGAGGCGGTCCGGCAGTGGACCGGGGACGCGGGCGCGGACGTCGCCTTCGAGGTGTCCGGCGCGGCGGCCGGGGTCGACACCGCCGTCGAGGTGCTCGGGGTGCGCGGCCGGGTGTGCCTGGTGGCGATCCACCCCCGCCCCCGCGAGGTGAACCTGCACCGCTTCTTCTGGCGTGAACTCACCCTGGTGGGAGCCCGGTTGTACGACCGCTCGGACTTCGAGCGGGCGGTGGCGCTGGTCGCCGACGGCACGATCCCGGCCGAGCGGCTGATCAGCAAGGTCGTGCCGCTGACCGAGGCGCCCGCGGCCTTCGAGGCCCTGGAGGGCGGCGGCGACGTGATGAAGATCCTGGTGGACTGCACCGACGACACCCAGGGGGCCGGCGAATGAACGCCTTCGACCTGACCGGCAGGCTCGCGGTCGTCACCGGCGCCCGGCGCGGCATCGGCCGGGCCATGGCCCGCGCCCTCGCCGAGGCCGGCGCGGACGTCATCGGCGTCAGCGCCAACCTGGAGGAGAGCGGCAGCGAGGTCGAGAAGGACGTCCTGGCCGCGGGCCGCAGCTTCGAGGCGCTGCGCACCGACTTCGCCGACCCGGACGCGGTGCGGGCCCTGGGCGCGGACCTCGCGGGCCGGGAGCGGCCGGTGGACATCCTGGTCAACAACGCGGGCACCATCCGCCGCGCACCGGCCGCCGAACACCCGGACGCCGACTGGGACTTGGTGCTCCAGGTCAACCTGAGCGCGCAGTTCGCGCTGACCCGCGCGGTGGGCGCCGCGATGGTGGCCCGCGGCCGGGGGAAGGTCATCTTCACCGCCTCCCTGCTGAGCTTCCAGGGCGGCATCACCGTCCCCGGCTACACCGCCGCCAAGCACGGGGTCGCCGGTCTGACCAAGGCGCTCGCCAACGAGTGGGCCGGTTCCGGAGTCAACGTCAACGCCATCGCGCCCGGCTACATCGCCACCGACAACACCCAGGCGCTGCAGGACGATCCGGCGCGCAGCACGTCGATCCTGGAGCGGATCCCGGCCGGCCGCTGGGGACGGGCCGACGACCTGGCCGGCGCCACCGTGTTCCTCGCCTCGGACGCCGCCGCCTACGTCCACGGCACCGTCCTGCCCGTCGACGGTGGATGGCTGGGCCGATGACTGCCGACCTGACCGCCGATCCGGTCGCCGTGCTGGACGGCGCCCGCGTCGTGCCGGTGCTGACCGTGCGCGACCCGGCGACGGCCGGCCCGCTGGCCGAGGCGCTCGCCGAGGGCGGCGCCCGGTGCGCCGAGGTCACCTTCCGCACCCCGGACGCCGAGCAGGTGGTCAAGGCGATGGCCGCGCACGGCGGCCTGGCCGTCGGCGCCGGCACGGTGCTCACCGCCGAGCAGGCGGAGCGCGCGGTGGCGGCCGGCGCCCGGTTCGTCGTCTCTCCCGGCTACGACGAGGAAGTGGTCGCGGCCTGCCGGGAGTTGGACGTGCCGGTGGTGCCGGGCGTGGCCACCGCCACCGAGCTGATGCGGGCTCTGCGGGCCGGCCTCACCACCGTCAAGCTGTTCCCCGCCGAGGCGGTCGGCGGCCTGCGGGCGCTCCGGTCGCTCGGGGCGCCCTTCCCGGGCGTGCGCTTCATGCCGACCGGCGGCATCGGCCCCGACCAGCTGGCGGGCTACCTCGCCGAGCCCGCCGTCCTCGCCGTCGGCGGCAGCTGGATGGCGACGCCCGCCCACCTGGACGCCGGGGACTACCCGGAGATCCGTCGACTGACGGCCGAGGCCGTGCGGGTGGGTGCGCCATGACCGAGGTGGTGGCCCTCGGCGAGGTCATGCTGCGGTTCGACCCGGGGGAGGGGCGGATCAGTACCGCCCGGACCTTCCGGGTGTGGGAGGGCGGCGGCGAGTACAACGTCGTCCGCGGGCTGCGCCGCTGCTTCGGCCTGCGGACGGCCGTCGTCACCGCACTCGCCGACAACGCGGTGGGCCGGCTCGTCGAGGACCTGGTCCTCCAGGGCGGCGTCGACACCTCGCTGATCCGCTGGGTGCCCGACGACGGCATCGGCCGCAGCGCGCGCAACGGTCTGAACTTCGTCGAGCGGGGCTTCGGCATCCGCGGCGCACTCGGCGTCAGCGACCGCGCCCACACGGCCGTGTCCCAACTGCGGGCGGGGGACGTCGACTGGGACGCGGCTTTCGGTGGCGGGGTGCGCTGGTTCCACACCGGCGGCATCTTCGCCGGACTGTCCGACACCACCGCCGACGTCGCCGAGGAGGCGATGGCGGCCGCCCGCCGCCACGGTCTCACCGTCTCGTACGACCCCAACTACCGCCCGAGCCTCTGGGCCGGCCGCGGCGGGCCGGCGCGGGCCCGCGAGACGGACCTGCGGCTCGCCCGGCACGCCGACGTCATCGTGGGCGCCCTGGGGATGGCGGGCGGCCACCCCGGCGCCGAGCGCTTCGGCGCCGACGAGGTGCCGGACGCGCTCGACTCGGTGGCCGCGCTGCTTCCCGGGGCGCGGGTGCTGGCGACGACCCTGCGCGAGGTCCCCTCGGCCGGGGTGAACGACTGGAGCTCGGCGGCATGGTCAGCGAAGACCGGTCACGTCGCCGGCCCCGAGATGCCCGGACTGCACGTCCTGGACCGGATCGGCTCCGGGGACGGCTTCGCGGCCGGCCTGATCCACGGCCTGCTCGACGGTGCCCCGCTGGAGCGCGCCCTCGCCTACGGCACGGCCCTGGGCGCCCTCACCATGACGACGCCCGGTGACGTCGCCATGGCCTCGCGCGCCGAGGTCGAGGCCCTGGTCGCGGGCGCCTCCGCCGCCGTCCGCCGCTGACCTCCGGAGTCTCCGGCCCACACCCGTCGCCGCCACCGAACTCCGGTTTCGGCGGCGCGGTGATCGGCAACCTGTACGACGTCACCCCGGAATCCGATGCCCGGGCCGCGCTCGACGCGGCCCGGGCCGTCGGCATGCGGTCCTTGGACACCGCAGCGCACGACGGCCTCGGTCTCTCCGAACGGCGGCTCGGCGCCGCGCAGCGGGGCCGCCCCCGGGAGGAGTGCATCGTCTCCTCGAAGGTGGGCCGGCTGCTCCTCCCCGACGAGCGGCCGCGCGGGCTCGACACCGAGGGCCAGGCGGACGTACCGGTCCCGGCCCCGCCCGCCGCCTGAGTCCTCACCCGAGGCCCGAGGCCCGAGGATCCGGGCGACACCGAAGCCCTCCCCCCTTCACGAGGGGGAGGGCTTCGGCCTTACCGTGCTGCCCGCTCACCGCGGTGCCCGGTGGGGCGTCACGGTGTCACTGGACCGTCCAGGCCTGGTTGGACTGGTTCAGGGCCATCGACTGGTCGACGGCGGCCCCGTTCGCCGTCGAGCTGCCGCTCACCTCCAGGACCTGTCGGCTCTCGTAGTTGCGGAGGAGGTAGCCACCGCTGGTCGGTTCGAAGTACCAGAGCTGGTTGTTGCCGCCGTTGTAGGTGGACTGGTCCGCGGCGGTCGTCCGCCAGTGGCTGGACCAGGGCACCTCAAGAGCCTTGCCGCTGTTGCGGTTCACGATCTCGTAGAGCTGCCCGCTGACCGGGACGAAGCTCCACTGCTGGTTGGCGCCGCCGGTGGACGGCCACTGGTTGACGGCCGCGCCGTCGGCGGTGGACCAGCCGTTCACGTCCATCACCTGACCGCTGTTGACGTTCTTGATGGTGGAGAACGTCGACGGGTCGACGGTCGGCGCGCCGGTCGATGCGGACAGGGCCCCGCCGGCCTGCTGGACGCTGAAGTCCGTGATGTAGAAGTACGCGCCGTCGGTCTTGGCGACCCGTACGTAGCGGAAGGCCTGGCGGACGTCGATGGTGCCGGTGAGCGTCGAGGCGAACGGCAGGGTGCCCGTCTGGCGTCCCAGCACGGTGTAGTTGCCGAAGTTCGGGTCGTTGGAGCCCCGGACCTCGAAGTTGCCGCGGGTCGAGGACTGGTCGAGGTCCTGGCGGGTGGTCAGCGCGAACTGGCCCAGCTGGAAGGGCCGGCCCAGGTCGACCTGCCACCAGGCCGAGGTGTCGGTGCCGGTCGGGGACCAGCCGGTCGAGCTGTTGACGTCGCTGGCCTTCGAGGGCTCCGTGCCGGTGCCGTAGACCGAGGAGGCGGTCGCGGGCTTGTCGAAGGCGAGGTCGGGCCGCAGCGCCATCCACTGGTAGCCGGATTCGAGGCCGGAGGCCTTGATCACCGCGTCGCCGGACGTCGTGTTGTTGGTGAGGGTGACGTTGGAGCCGTTGCGGTTCTGGTTGATGAACCCGTCGGTGTGCGACAGCACGTTGTTCGAGACGGTCATGTTGTCCGACCCCTCGTCCAGGTAGAGGCCGTGCACCGGCGAGGCGCAGGCGGCCGAGCTGCGGAGCACGTCGTGGATGTAGTTGCCGTTGATGACCGTGCCGGGGTCGTTCGACAGGTGGTAGATGGCGGCCGAGTCGCACAGCCGGTTCATCACGTTGCCGATGCGGTTGAAGCTGACGCTGTTGTTGCCCTCGGCGTTGGCCGCCGACTGCCAGCCCCAGCCGAGCGAGATCCCGGCCCACGGGGAGTCGGAGATGTCGTTGTGGTCGATGGTGGTGCTGTTGACGAAGCCCGCGTTGATGCCCGCGGTACCCAGGTAGTCCCGGCCGGTCCGGGCGATCAGGTTGTCCTTGACGGTGACGTTCTTGACCACCTCCCGGGCGTCCTCACCGGCCGGCGAGGCCGGCGGGTTGTAGACGGTGTGGTACTCCACCGTCGGGTCGGAGAACTTGCCGACCATGATGCCGTTGCCGGAGATGTCGGAGATGTAGTTGCCGATCGCGCTGCTGCCGTGGACACCGTGCGAGAGGTCGAGCGCGGTGGAGCCGAGCTCGGTGAAGACGTTGCCGGTGATGGAGATGCGGTCGGTGTCCGCGGCCTGGACGGCGGCCGGCGGTCGGCCGACGTACTGCTGGTTGGAGGTGTCGGCCGAGAGGTTGTAATTGCCGCCCTGGCCGTTCAGGTAGCCGTTGTTGGTGGCCTCCATCCAGGTGGTCTGGGTGAAGGTGATCCCGGAGAACCGCAGGTCGTGGGCAGGGGCGTCGAGGCTGGTGCCCTTGACGTCGACGAGCGTCTGGAGCGTCGGCGCCTGCACGGTGGCCGTGGACATGTTCTCGCCGGGGCGGGGCTTGTAGTAGAGGGTCCGCGCGGTGGTGTCGACATAGAACTCGCCCGGCTCGTCGAGGAACTCGTGGGCGTTCTCGAAGTGCAGCGGGGAGCCGTTGGAGAGCTGCGGCCACGGGCGCTGGAAGAGGATGCCCGCCTCGTGGTCCTGGATGGCGATGTTGGCGGTGCCGTTGGCGGAGCTGACCGACTTGAGCCGCAGGAAGCTCTCGCCCCACTGGGTCTCCAGCGCCATCTCCACCTGGTTGAGGTGGTTCCAGTTGGCGGAGGCCTGTGAATCGAGCACCTTGAGCAGCTTGTTGGTGGCGTCGCTGCCCTGGAGCTGGAAGTCCGTACCGGCGTTGGGGTAGCGGGCGCGGGTCGCGCGGACTCCGTTGACGTACAGCTGGCGGAAGTTGAGGGCACCCACGGGAGCCTGGTACTCGCCGTTGGCGGCCTGGGTCCAGCCGGTGACCGTCCTGCCGCCGGTGAAGACGGGGGTCTCGCCGTTGTACGCCTGGTAGACGACCGTGTGCCCGTTCGTGCCCGAGTCGGCGGTGCCGAAACCGATCGGCGCGGTGAGCGGGTAGGTGCCTCCGCGCAGGTTCACGACGATGTCGTCGGACATGTTCGCGTTCACGGCGCGGACCGCGGCCTGGGCGGCCTGGACGGTCCTGAACGCCGAGGCGGTACTCGTCCCCGAGTTGCCGTCACTGCCGTTGGCGGGGTCGACGTAGAAGTTCGTCGTGGCCGCGAAGGCGGGCTGGGCGGGCAGTGCGGCCGTGAGGACGGCGGCGGCCGCCGCGAACGCCACGGCCGTCCGTGCGCCGATGCGCAGGGGTCTCATGGGGGATGTCCCTCCTTCAAGTGGGCTCCTATGAGTGGTATTTATCGATCCAGATGAGTAACCCTGTCAAGACGATAGACATGCATATTTCTCGTCGTGGCAACACCGATGACACAGGGTGGATGGCAGGCTCGCGCGCTGCGAGGAGCGTCTGATGGTCAGAAAATGCCAGCTCATGCCAGGTGTGGTGAATGCTGTTGCCGCTCTTGTGGTCGGGCCTACCGGTCGACACAAGAGGCGCATTCCCCAAATGAGTACGACTCATTCTTCGTCGATTGGCTTGGCTGAGGCCTACCTGTGGACGACGAAGCCCGCGACCAGGGAGACTGGTCGCGGGCTTCGAGTGGGGTCCTAACCGTTGGGGAGGGACGGGTCCAGGAAGCGGCGGTCGTAGACCTCCAGCGAACGGATCGAGGCCCACGTGCCGGCGTCCAGACCACCGGTGACGGTCACCCGGACGTAGCGGGTCCGGCCGGTGAACGCCACGACCTGCACCTGCGCGGCGGTGGTGTTCCCGCTCAGATCGGCGAGCGTCGACCAGGTGGCACCGTCGGCGGATCCGTCCACCCGGAAGCGGTAGGCCTTCCCCGCCTGCTCCCAGGCGATCCGGGCGCCGGTGACCGGGCGCACCGAGCCCAGGTCGACCCGGAGCCAGTGGCCGGTGCCGCCGTCGGCCGCGCACCAGCGGGTGGAGGTGTCCCCGTCCACCGCGTTGGCGGCGGCGTTCCCGTGCGAGGTCTCCGCGCTGTCGGCCGTGGCCGGGCAGCCGCGGGCGATGTCGGCCGGGACCACCGGGCGGTCGAGCACGATGGCGACGATGGTGTCATCGGGGTAGCGGGTGCGGTCGATGCCCGTGACGGTGACGGCGTTCCCGGCGGACACCTTGAAGGACAGCGGGCTCCTGGAGACCACGTCGTAGGCCGAGACGACGTTCGCGTCCCCGAGCGAGGGCGTCGTGAAGCTGATGCCGCCGTCGTACCCGGCCAGCAGGTGCGCATAGACGGTCCGGTCGGCGAACGTGAAGCCGTACCGGCCGTCCACCGGGTTCCACGGGCCGCCGCGGGTGTTGTACACGGCCTCCCGGTTGGCGCTCATGAACCCGCCGAGCTGGCGGATTACCGCGGCCTGCGTACTCGGGACCGCGCCGGTCGCGTCCGGGCCGACGTTGACGAGCACGGACATGTCGCGGACGAAGGAGTTGACGAACAGGCCCAAGGCCTGGGAGAAGGGCATGGCGGAGTCGCCGCTGTACCCCCAGCTCCCGCCGACGCTGAACGTCTTCTGCACCAGGCGGCCGTACCGGATCGGCCCGCTCGGCACGCCGGAGCCCTCGTCGAGGTCGTAGTCGCCCACCCACCCCGAACGGGAGTTGGACACGGCGTTCGGCTGGTGCTGGCGCAGCACCCCGGTGAGACCCAGCGGCTTGCCGGTGCCCCACTCGCTCTCGCCGTACGCGGAGTCCACCTGCCAGCCGTTGCCGCCGTCCCGGTACTGACCGGGCTCCCAGAAGAACGACCCCGCCGCGTCGGTGCCCTGCTGCGCCAGCCAGCCGCCGTCCCACCAGAGGTCGTCGATCGCGCCGTAGTCGGTGACCAGCTCCTTGACGGACTGGTACACCTCGTTCTTCATGACGCGGGCGTTCTCGTGGTAGTCGAAGTTCGTCGGGTCGGAGCCCTCGTAGTTCCACGGGTACACGCTGTTCGGCAGCACGCAGTCGGAGGTGAGGGCGGGGCTCGGCGGCTTCGAGCCGCTCACGTCGTAGTAGCCGGGGTAGCGCCAGTCGATCGGGGAGTAGTAGAGCCCGACCCGCAGGCCGGCCGCGCGCACGGCGTTCACGTAGCCCTTGACGAAGTCCGTGCCGGCGGGGAACGGGGTGTCGCCGGAGGTCCAGGCGTTGGGGTGGCGGCTGGGCCACAGGGCGAACCCCTCGTGGTGGCGGGTGGTCAGGACGACTTCGGCGGCACCGAGGTCCTTGGCCAGCTGCGCCCAGGCAGCGGGGTCGTAGGACCGGGACTGGCTGGCGAACGAGCCGGCCCACTGCGCCCGGTAGGAGGTCGGGGCGGTCTTCGAGTAGAACATGTGCCACTCGCCCTGGGCCGCTGCCGAGTAGACGCCCCAGTGGATGAACATGGACACCTTGTTGTCGCGCATCCACTGGATCCTGCTGTCCGGCTGCTGCCAGGTCCCCTGGTCGAGCTTCGGGACGCGCAGCGGGACGAGGGGCAGCGGGTCGCCCCCGGCCCCGGCCGCCTCGGCAGCCGGGATGCCGACGGGTCCGACGGCGGTGGCGGCGGTGGCCACCGCCACGGCGGTGAGCACGCTCCTGCGACTGATGGATCGTGACATGGATGCTCCGTTTGTCCTGGAATGCCCGCTGTCGGGTGGGCTCCGCGGGTCAGCTACATGTATCGCGGCGATCCGCGTGGGCTGTCAAGGCATCTGGCGGAGATATATCCGATGAATCGCAAGGCCGTGCGGCTCGATCGGGATGGCCTTCGATGCTTATCAGAGTTGGGGAGGCTCGCCCGGGATTCGATGAACTGGCAGCTCAGTAGGGCTATTTGGGGCGCATGGTGCGATCTCCATGGACCTGTCCGGCCCTTCGTGCAAGCCGAGCTCGCACCGCGCGATTCCAGGGGAGGCGGCACATTCATCGGATCGATTTGCGCCCAGCGCGGTGACGGCCGACCGACTTGTGCATACACTGACAACGGCCGGGACAGCCGAGTGGCTGTCCCGGCCGTCCGGGCCGTCGTCAGTGGAGTCGTGTCAGCCGAGGGCCGATCCGGGCTCGCCGAGGGTGTCGCGGAGCCAGTGCTCGACCCCGGCGACGTGCACGGTCGCCCAGGCGTGGGCGAGTTCCGGGCGCCGGCCGGCGATCGCGTCGTAGATCGCGCGGTGCTGCTGGCGGGTGCGGTCGGCCGCGCCCTCCTCGGTCAGCCCGCGCCAGATCCGCGCCCGCGTGGTGGGCCCGGACAGGCCGTCGATCAGCGAGGAGAGCACGGTGTTGCCCGAGCCGGCCGCGATCCTGCGGTGGAACTCCAGGTCGTTGGCGATGATCTCGTCCAGCGTGGCTGCCTCGTCCAGGTTCTGCAGCAGCTCGGCCAGCCCGGTGATGTCCTCGTCGGACATGACCCGGGCGGCCATGGCGGTGGCGGCGGGCTCCAGGATGCGGCGGACCTCCAGGAACTCCAGCACCGTGTTGTCCTGGTGGAAGTCGACGACGAAACCCAGTGCGTCCAGCAGGATTTCGGGCGACAGGCTGGTCACGTAGGTGCCGTCGCCCTGGCGTACGTCGAGGACCCGGATGAGCGACAGCGCCTTGACCGCCTCCCGCAGGGAGTTGCGGGACAGGCCCAGTCGCTCGGCGAGGTCCGCCTCCTTCGGGAGCTTCGCGCCGGGGCGGAGCTCACCGCTCACGATCATGGACTTGATCTTCTCGATCGCCTCGTCGGTGACTGGCACGGCCTCGCCTTTCCTGGTCATCTGATCTTCGCAGCATAAGGGTTCCGCTGAACCCGCCCGCGGTGCTGCGGGGCACCGGGGGCGGGCTCGGCGGGCGGGACGGCTACCGCTCCCACGGCCCGGTCGGCCCGGCGCAGGCGCTCCTCATGGCATCTCCGGAGGCCCGGGGTGGGCGGTGTCGACGATGATCACGTCCAGGGTCCGGGGCCCGTGCACGCCTTCGACCCGGGTGAGTTCGATGTCGCTGGTCGCGGACGGGCCGGAGATGAAGGTCAACGGCAGGTGCGGGTCGAGGCGGGCGAGCGCCCCGGGGACGTCGTCGACGATCTGCTCGGCCCGGACCACGCACAGGTGGTAGTCGGGGACGAGGGTCAGGGCGCGCCGGCCCTGGCCCGGGCCGGTGTCCAGGACGACGGTGCCGGTGACGGCGATGCCGACGGCGGCCAGCGTGACGGCGCCGTCGAGGGCGTCCAGCGCGGGGACGTCCAGGGGCTCCCGGTGCCATTCCCAGGCCCCGGACGGCAGATGGTCGTCCGGGAAGCCGTCGGGCACCGCCAGGCGCCGGGCACCGCGTGCGGTGAGGGCGGCGGCGATCGCCCCGGGCAGCCCGGCCGGTGCGGTCCGGGTGACGGTGGCGCGGTAGTCGGCGACCCGCTCGGCGAACAGGGCCACCAGGTCCTGGCCGTCGGCGGTGTGACCGCGCCGGTAGTCGCGCGGGACGGGCGCGTCCTGCGGGCCCTCGTCGGCGGGGACGTCGGCGAGCGCGGCGCGGATGCGTCCGAGGACGGCCTCTCGGGTGGTCGTCACTTTCCCTCCCGGTTCTTGCGCCACCAGGCGCGGAACGACTCGGCGGGCGGCGCAGGGGTGTCCCGGTCGGCGGACCAGCCGCTGAACGGGCCGGGCAGCCGGCCGATCCGGCCGTTGCGGGCCAGTGCCCGGCCGCCGAGCGAGGCCGCCTTCTGGGCGGCGCCCAGCAGTGCGGGGGAGCCGAGGACGGCGGCGGCCGCCTTCATCGCCAGCGCCTCACCGGTGGGCAGGCCGCCGGCTCCGCGCTCGGCCTCGACGACCTCGGCCCGCAGGTGCACCAGCAGCTTCGGGATGTCGATCTTCACCGGGCAGGCGTCGTAGCAGGCCCCGCACAGGGTGGAGGCGAACGGCAGGCTCGCTGCGTTCTCCACTCCCACCAGCTGCGGGGTGAGCACGGCGCCGATCGGCCCGGGGTAGACCGAGCCGTAGGCGTGCCCGCCCGTCCGCTCGAAGACCGGGCAGACGTTGAGGCAGGCGGAGCAGCGGATGCAGGCCAGGGCCTGCCGGCCGACGGTGTCGGCCAGGGTGTCCGTACGGCCGTTGTCGAGCAGGACGAGGTGGAAGTCGGACGGGCCGTCGGCCTCCGTGGTGCCGCTCCAGCTGGAGGTGTACGGGTTCATCCGCTCGCCGGTGGAGGAGCGCGGGAGCAGCTGGAGGAACACCTCCAGGTCCGCCCAGGTGGGGACGACCTTCTCGATGCCCATCACGGTGATCAGGGTCTCGGGCAGGGTGAGGCACATCCGGCCGTTGCCCTCGGACTCCACCACGACGACGGTGCCGGTGTCGGCGACGGCGAAGTTGGCGCCCGAGACGGCGACCTTGGCGCGCAGGAACTTCTCCCGCAGGTGCCGGCGGGCAGCCTCGGCGAGTTCGGCGGGCTCGTCGCTCAGCCCCTCGGGGGCCGGCTGCCCCCACGCGCCCATCCGCTCGGCGAACAGCTCGCGGATCTCGCTCCGGTTGCGGTGGATCGCCGGGACGAGGATGTGCGAGGGGCGGTCGTCGCCGAGCTGGACGATGAGCTCGGCGAGGTCGGTCTCGTAGGCGGTGATGCCGGCCTCGGCCAGCGCCTCGTTGAGGCCGATCTCCTGGGTCGCCATGGACTTGACCTTGACGACCTCAAGCTTTTCATCGTCACTGCCGCCGGTGGTCCGGACCAGTTCGGTGACGATCCGGTTGGCCTCGGCGGCGTCGGCGGCCCAGTGCACCGTCCCGCCGGCCGCGGTGACCGACTCCTCCAGCCGCACCAGGTGGTGGTCGAGATGGCGCAGCGTCCGGGTCTTGATCGCGTCGGCGGCGGTGCGCAGTTCCTCCCAGTCGTCCAACTCCGAGGCGACGGCGAGGCGTTTGTCGCGGATGACGGTCGTGGCGTGTTTCAGGTTGGCGCGCTGCCGGGTGTTCCCGAGGGCCTCGCGGGCGGCGTCGGGGAAGGACGGCGAGCCCAGCCAGACCACTCCGCGGTCGCCGGGGGCGGTCACGGGCGTCCGCCTTCGGTCGCGGCCAGGATCTCGGCCAGGTGCATGGTCCGCACCCCGGCGGCCTGCCGGGACAGCCCGCCGCCGATGTGCATCAGGCAGGAGTTGTCGACGGTGCACAGCACCTCGGCTCCCGTCTCCCGCACCGCCCCGACCTTGTCGGCGAGCATCGCGCCGGAGGTCGCGGCGTTCTTGACGGCGAAGGTGCCGCCGAAGCCGCAGCACGCGTCGGCGGCTGGGAGTTCGACCAGGTCGAGCCCCTCCACGGCGCGCAGCAGCCGCTGCGGTCGGTCGCCGAGGCGCAGTCCGCGCAAGGAGTGGCAGGTGGGGTGGTAGGTGACGCGGTGCGGGAAGCGGGCACCGACGTCCTCGACGCCGAGGACGTCGGTCAGGAACTCGGTGAACTCGTAGACCCGGGGCGCCAGTTCGGTGACCTGTCGGTGCAGTTCCGGGGTGCTGTACTGCGCGGCGAGCTCGGGGTGGTGCTCCCGGACCAGCCCGGCGCAGGACGCGGACGGGGTGACGACCGCGTCGTAGTCGGCGAAGGTGCGGGTGAACCGGGCCATCAGCGGGACGGCGTCCGTACGGTAGCCGGTGTTGATGTGCATCTGCCCGCAGCAGGTCTGCTCCTGCGGGAACTCCACGGTGTGGCCGAGCCGTTCGAGCACGGTCAGCACGGCGCGGCCGGTCTCGGGGAACATGGTGTCGTTGAAGCAGGTGATGAACAGCGCGATGCGCATCAGTGTGCCTCCTCCGGGGTCGGGACGTCCGGCGGCAGCAGTCCGCGCTCCTTCAACTCCGCCCACAGTGCGTCCGGTACGTGGTGCCGGAGCATGGTAGCGGCGTCCCGCACCTCGTCGGCGTTGCGGGTGCCGACCAGGACGCTCGCCACGGCGGGGTGTCCGAACGGGAAGCGCAGCGCCGCGGCGCGCAGCGGCACGCCGTGCTCCTCGCAGGCGGCCTTGAGAGCGAGGGCGCGGGCGAGCACCTCCTCGGACGCGGCGGCGTAGTCGAAGGTCGCGCCGGGGCGGGGGTCGGCGAGCAGGCCGGAGTTGAAGACGCCGCCGACGACGACGCCGACGCCGCGTTCGGCTGCCAGCGGCAGCAGTTCGGTGAGTCCGCGCTGGTCGAGCAGGCTGTAGCGGCCGGCCAGCAGGACGGTGTCGAGGTCGGTCTCCCGGATGAAGCGGGCGAGCGGTTCCGCCTGGTTCATCCCGACGCCGATCGCCCCGACCATCCCTTCGGCGCGCAGCCGGGCCAACTCGGGGAAGGCTTCGGAGAGCGCCTGCTCGGCGTGGTCGTCGGGGTCGTGGAGGTAGACGACGTCGATCCGGTCCAGCCCGAGCCGTTCCAGGCTGTCCTCGATCGAGCGGCGGACGCCCACGGCGCTGAAGTCCCAGACCCGGTGGTGGGTGGCGGGCACGGCGAAGCCGTTGGCGAGGTCGTCGCCGCCCGGCTCGGGGGCCGGGCGCAGCAGCCGGCCGACCTTGGTGGAGAGGACGTACTCGTCCCTGGGGCGGCCGCGCAGGGCCTGGCCGAGTCGGCGTTCGGACAGGCCCAGGCCGTAGTGCGGGGCGGTGTCGAAGTACCGCACGCCCGACTCCCAGGCGGCGACGACGGCCGCTTCGGCCTCGGCGTCGGTCACCGGGGTGAACAGGTTGCCGATGCCCGCCGCGCCGAAGGCGAGTTCACCGACCTCCACCTTGCTGTGGCCCAGCGGGCGGCGGCGCGCGGTCATGATCCGGCCTCCGTCCGCAGGCGCAGGTTCGCCATCCCGCCGTCGACCTGGAGGGTCATGCCGGTGGTGCTGCCGGCGGCCGGGGAAGCCAGGTAGGCGATGGCGGCGGCCACCTCCTGGGGGGTGACCATGCGGCCGTGCGGCTGACGGGCGTTCAGCGCGGCGCGTTCGGCCGCCGGGTCGTCGGCGGCGTCCAGCAGCCGCCCGACCCACGGGGTGTCCACGGTGCCGGGGCTGACGCAGTTGACCCGGATGCCCTCGCGGACGTGGTCGGCGGCCATGGACAGGGTGAGCGAGTGCACGGCGCCCTTGCTCGCCGCGTACAGCGCCCGTTGCGGCAGCCCGGTGGTGACGCAGATCGAGCCGAGGTTGACCACCGAGGCCCGGGCGGAGCGGCGCAGGTGCGGCAGGGCGGCCCGGGTGGTGCGGACGAGGCCGACCAGGTTGACGTCGAGGACGCGCAGCCACTGTTCGTCCGGGTTGTCCGCGACCGTCCCGATCGCGCCGATGCCCGCGTTGTTGACCAGGATGTCGATCCCGCCGAGCGCCCGGGCCGCCGCCTCGACGGCACCGGACACCGAGGCGGCGTCGGAGACGTCGGCGGTGAAGCCGAGCAGCGGCTCCTCCACCGTCGACGGGTCGAGGTCCAGGACGGCCACCCGCGCGCCGCGTTCGGCGAGCAGGGTGGCCGTGGCCAGGCCTATCCCGGAGGCGCCGCCGGTGACGACGGCCGCCAGCCCGTCGAGTTCCCTCGTCGTCATGCGACGGCCTCCTCGGACTGCGCCGGCTCCTCGGCCCAGAAGGTGCCGTGGGGGTAGAGGTAGGTGTCGATGGTCGCCTGGTGCATGGCGGCGGAGAAGCCGGGCGTGGTGGGGGCGCGGTAGTGGCCGTCGGTGATGACCACCGGGTCGAGGAAGTGCTCGTGGAGGTGGTCGACGAACTCGATGACGCGGTCCTCGGTGGTGCCGGTGAGGGCGACGAAGTCGAACATGGAGAGGTGCTGGACGAGTTCGCACAGGCCCACGCCGCCGGCGTGCGGGCAGACCGGGACGCCGAACTTGGCGGCGAGCAGCAGGATGGCGAGGTTCTCGTTGACGCCGCCGACCCGCGCGGAGTCCAGCTGGAGGACGTCGATGGCGCCGGCCTGGAGGAGTTGCTTGAAGATGATGCGGTTCTGGACGTGCTCGCCGGTGGCGACCTTGATCGGGTGGACGCCCCGGCGGACGGCGGCGTGGCCGAGCACGTCGTCCGGGCTGGTGGGCTCCTCGATCCAGTACGGGTCGAACTCCGCGAGCGCGTTGGTCCACTCGATCGCCTCGGCCACGTTCCAGCGCTGGTTGGCGTCGATGGCCATCCGGATGTCCGGCCCGACGGCGGCGCGGGCGGCCCGGCAGCGGCGGATGTCGTCCTCCAGGTCGGCGCCCACCTTGAGCTTGATCTGCCGGAAGCCGTCCGCGACGGCCGCGAGGGCGAGGCGGGTGAGTTTCTCGTCGTCGTAGCCGAGCCAGCCCGGGGAGGTGGTGTAGGCGGGGTAGCCGCGCTGGAGCAGCTGGGCGGCGCGCTCGCCGGCGCCCTGCTTGCCCTTGGTCAGCAGCTCCAGGGCCTCGTCGGGGGTCAGTGCGTCGGCGATGTAGCGGAAGTCGATCTGGGAGACCAGCCACTCGGGGTCGGCGTCGGCGAGCAGTTGCCAGAGCGGCTTGCCCTCCTGCTTGGCGGCGAGGTCCCAGACGGCGTTGACGACGGCCCCGATGGCCATGTGCATCACGCCCTTCTCCGGGCCCAGCCACCGCAGTTGGCTGTCGCCGATCAGGTCGCGGTAGAGCGAGCCGGGGTCGGCGCACAGCTCGGCGACCGGGCGTCCGAGGACGTGCGGGCGGAGCGCCTCGATGGCGGCCACCTGGACGTCGTTGCCGCGGCCGATGGTGAAGGTGAAGCCGTGGCCCTCGTGGCCGCCGTCGGAGGTCCGCAGGACGACGTAGGCGGCGGAGTAGTCGGGGTCCGGGTTCATCGCGTCGGACCCGTCCAGCTCCCGTGAGGTGGGGAAGCGGACGTCGTAGGTGTCGACGGCGGTGATCAGCGCTGTGGTTGCGGACAAGGGGGTGCCTTTCACGCGTTGCGGAAGGTCTGGCGCTGGGTGCCGAGGCCGTCGACGGTCAGCTCGACGGTGTCGCCCGCGCGCAGGTAGGGGTTGCCGGGCAGGCCCAGGGCCACGCCGGCCGGGGTGCCGGTGTTGATGACGTCGCCGGGGCGCAGCACCATGTACTGGCTCAGGTACCGGACCAGGTAGGCGACGTCGAAGATCATGTTCTTGGTGCTGCCGTCCTGGCGCGGCTCGCCGTTGACGGTCAGTCGCAGGCCCAGGTCCTGCGGGTCGCCCACCTCGTCCGGGGTGACCAGCCAGGGGCCGAGCGGGTTGAAGCTCTCGCAGGACTTGCCGATGTCCCACTGGGCGGAGAACTCCAGCTGGAACTCCCGCTCGGAGACGTCGTTGCTGATCGCGTACCCCGCGATGCACGCGGCGGCCTGCGCCGGGTCGTCGAGGTAGCGGGCCTCGCGGCCGATGACGACGGCGAGTTCCACCTCCCAGTCGGTCTTCACCGAGCCGCGCGGGATCAGCACGGGGTCGAAGGGGCCGACGACGGTGGACGGGTCCTTCATGAAGACCACCGGCCGCTCCGGGACGGCCGCGCCCGTCTCCTCCGCGTGGTCGCGGTAGTTGAGGCCGATGCAGACCACCTTGCCCGGGCGGGCGACGGGCGCCCCGACCCGCAGCCCGGTCGGGTCCACGGCGGGCAGCGACCCCTGGGCAAGGGCGGCCCGGACCCGGTCGATCCCGCCGGCGGCGAGGAAGGGACCGTCGATGTCGTCGGTCAGACCCGCGAGGGTGAACGTCGCGCCGTTCTCGTCGCGGACGGCGGGCATCTCCGCTCCGGGGGCGCCGAGTCGCAGCAGCTTCATGGGGTGGCTCCTATCAACACATCGGATGAATCCGTGGTGCCCCGACCATACGAGGCCTTCTCGGGCGCCCGCAAGGATTCCTCCGATGTTTACCCGTCGAATCACTCGACCGTACAGGTCGAGGACGTGAACGGGTTGGCGGCCGGGCCGCTTCGGCGGGGGTGAATCACCGTTCGGAATCGTCCGAGCATTCCTCTTGTCAGCCCGATGCCCGGCTCGTAGAGTCCTCGGCACCACAAGCCATCCGATGTCTTCTCCCGGATGCCCGGTCGCTTTCTCTGTGATCCGCCTCCCACCCCGCCCCGTACGGGCGCCGGCCTTCCCAGCCAAGGAGACCAGCAATGAAGCTCCACTCCTCCAGAATCGCGGCCACGGCCGCCACCGTGGTCGTCCTGGCGGGGTTCGCCACGGCCTGCAACCGCGGTAGCGACTCGACCGCCGGATCCGCCGGCGGCAAGGCGGCGATCGGCATCGACCTGCCCCGCGCTGATTCCGACTTCTGGAACTCCTACGCGCAGTACGTCAAGCAGGACAGCTCCTCCCAGGGGCTGAACACCCTGCCGGTCAGCAACTCGCAGAACGACGTGACCAAGCTGGCCGCCAACGTCCAGGTCTTCCAGAACACCGGCGCCAAGGCCGTCGTCATGGCCCCGCAGGACACCGGCGCGATCGCCGCCACCCTCGACCAGCTGGCCGCGAAGAAGATCCCGGTCGTCAGCGTCGACACCCGCCCCGACAAGGGCGACGTCTACATGGTGGTCCGCGCCGACAACAAGGCGTACGGCACCAAGGCCTGCGAGTTCCTCGGCAAGCAGCTCGGCGGCAAGGGCAAGGTCGCCGAACTCCAGGGCGCGCTGAGCTCCATCAACGGCCGCGACCGCTCCGAGGCCTTCGCCGCCTGCATGAAGGAGAAGTTCCCCGACATCCAGGTGATCGAGCTCGCCACCGACTGGAAGGGGGACGTCGCCTCCGCGAAGCTCCAGTCCACGCTGGCCGCCAACGCCGACCTCGGCGGCATCTACCTGCAGGCCGGCGGCGCCTTCCTCCAGCCGACCCTCGCCCTGCTCCAGCAGAAGGGCCTGCTCAAGCCGGCCGGCCGGCCCGGGCACATCGCCATCGTCTCCAACGACGGCATCCCGCAGGAGTTCGACGCCATCCGCAAGGGCGACATCGACGCCACCGTCTCCCAGCCCGCCGACCTCTACGCCAAGTACGCGCTGTTCTACGCGCAGGCCGCCACCGAGGGCAAGACCTTCCAGGCCGGCCCCACCGACCACGAGTCCACCATCATCACCCTGCCCAACGGCCTGGAGGACCAGCTCCCCGCGCCGCTGGTGACCAAGGACAACGTCGACGACAAGTCCCTCTGGGGCAACAACGTCGGCCATTGACCAGAGCCCCCCGTGAGCGGGCCGGCAAGAAGCCCTGACCGAAGCCGCCCGCCCACGGGGCCCGTGGAGAGGACACCCCGCCATGGCGGACCCCAGCCCCGCCCGGGGCCCCGTCGTCGAGGCCGACGGGATCAGCAAGCGCTTCGGCGCCACCGTCGCGCTCAGCGACGCCCGCATCTCCGTCGCCCCCGGCGAGGCGCACGCCCTCGTCGGCCGCAACGGAGCGGGCAAGTCGACCCTCGTCTCGATCCTCACCGGACTGCAGAACCCCGACACCGGCACCCTGCGCTTCGACGGCGACCCCGCCCCCGCCCCCGGCGACACCGACGCCTGGCGCTCCAAGGTCGCCTGCGTCTACCAGCGTTCCACCGTCATCCCCGCGCTGACCGTCGCGGAGAACCTGTTCTTGAACAGGCACAGCCTGAACAGGCACGGCCCGGACCGGCACGGCGCGGCCGCGCTGCGCCCGATCGGCTGGAAGCGCCTGCGCTCACGCGCGAGCGAGCTGCTCGCCGAGTACGGCGTGGACGTCGACCCGAGGGCCCGCGCCGAGGAACTCACCGTCGAGCAGCGCCAGTTCGTGGAGATCGCCCGGGCCCTGTCCTTCGGCGCCCGGTTCATCGTCCTGGACGAGCCCACCGCCAAGCTCGACGCCCGCGGCATCGGCCGCCTCTTCGACAAACTGCGCGAACTCCAACGCCAGGGCGTGGCCTTCCTGTTCATCTCGCACCACCTCCAGGAGGTCTACGAGCTCTGCACCACCGTCACGGTCTACCGCGACGCCCGGCACATCGTCACCGCGCCGGTCGCGGACCTCGACCAGCAGGCGCTGGTGGAGGCGATGACCGGCGAGACCTCCCGCGGCACGGAGCCCAGCTGGTCGGCGACCGGCCGAGCGCTCCCCGACGGTGAGCCGCTGCTCGACGTCACCGGCCTGAGCCTGGCCGGCCGCTACCACGAGGTCGACCTGACCGCCCGTCCCGGCGAGGTGGTCGGCCTGGCCGGCGCCGCCGCCAGCGGCAACGTGCAGCTCGGCGAGACCCTCGCCGGCCTGCACCGACCCCGGACCGGGCGGGTCAGCGTCGCCGGACGCCCGGTGCGCACCGGCCAGGTGCCCGCCGCGCTCGCCGCCGGCATCGGCTTCGTCCCCGAGGACCGGCACGTCCAGGGCCTGGTACCCCAGCGCAGCGTCGCCGAGAACGCCACCCTCACCGTCACCGACCAGCTCGGCCCGTACGGCACCGTCCTGCCCTCGCGCACCCGCGAGTTCGCCCGGCGCATGATCGACGACCTCGACATCAAGACCCCCGGCCCGGCCACCCCGGTGTCCGCGCTGTCCGGCGGCAACCAGCAGAAGGTCGTCATCGCCCGCGCGCTCGCCACCCGGCCCCACGTCCTGGTCGCCATCCGCCCGACCAACGGCGTCGACATCAAGTCCAAGGAATCCCTGCTCGGCACCATCCGCCAGGTCGCCGACGACGGCAGGACCGCCCTCATCGTCTCCGACGAGCTCGACGACCTACGGGTCTGCGACCGGGTGCTGGCCATGTTCCACGGCCGCGTCGTCGCCGAGTTCGAAGCCGGCTGGAGCGACGAACACCTGGTCGCGGCCATGGAGGGCATGACCGGCCCGACCGACCCGAAGGAAGACCATGACTCCCACCACTGAGCTCCACGAACTCCCCGGCGCGGCGGCCGCCGCCCCCGCCGGCCGCCGCTTCGACCTCGCCCGCTACCGCGATCTGTCGCTCGTCCCGGTCCTGCTCGTCCTGGGCGTCATCGGCTTCATCGTCTCGCCCGCCTTCCTCACCTCCGACAACCTCCTCGGCGTCGGCCAGCAGGCCACCGAGCTGAGCGTGCTGGTCCTCGCCGAGGCGCTCATCCTGATCGCCGGTCGGATGGACCTCTCGCTGGAATCCACCATCGGCGTCGCCCCGGTGATCGCCGTCTGGCTCGTCCTGCCCGACCACGGCGCCCGCTTCAACGGCCTCGGACTGTTCCCCGAGTGGACCGCCATCCCGCTGTGCCTGCTGGTCGGCGCCCTCATCGGCGCGGTCAACGGCTTCCTCATCCTCAGGCTGCGCCTCAACGGCTTCATCGTCACCCTCGGCGCGCTCACCCTGCTGCGCGGCCTCCAGGTCGCCGTCTCCCAGGGCCAGTCCATCGTCAACGTGCCCGACTCCTTCCGCTACCTCGGCAGCGCGAGCTGGCTCGGCGTCCCGGCCGCGATCTGGATCTGCGCCCTGCTCTTCCTCGTCGGCTGCAGCGCCCTCGCCTGGCTGCGGCACGGCCGCGCCCTCTACGCGATCGGCGGCAACGCCGAGGCCGCCCGGGCGGCGGGCATCCGGGTCGACCGGATCAGCTGGGCCGTGCTGATCCTCGGCGGCCTGCTCGCGGCCTTCGCCGGCATCCTCTACACCGGCCACTACGGCTCGATCTCCGCCGACCAGGGCAACGGCTGGATCTTCCAGGTCTTCGCCGCCACCGTCATCGGCGGCGTCAGCCTCAACGGTGGCCGCGGCACCCTCTTCGGCGCGCTGACCGGTGTCCTCACCCTCCAGCTCGTGGTCAACGTGATGACCCTGGCCGGCGTCCCGCCGCTGTGGAACCAGTTCCTCAACGGCGCGATCATCATCATCGCGCTGATCATCTCCCGCTACGCCTCCGGCGAGAAGCAGGAGTAGCCGCGGGGGCGCGAACCGTACGGTGCCGGAAGGGCGTTACGGCTGCTCGATGGTCTGGGCGCACCAGATCGTCTTGCCGCTGGTGCTGTGCCGGGTGCCCCAGCCCTGGGTGAGCTGGGCGACGAGCATCAGACCCCGGCCGCCCTCGTCGAAGGTACGGGCCCGGCGCAGGTGCGGGGAGGTGTCACTGCCGTCGGAGACCTCGCAGATCAGCGAGGTGTTCCGGATCAGCCGCAGCCTGATGGGCGGTTGGCCGTACTTGATCGCGTTGGTGACGAGCTCGCTGACGACCAGTTCGGTGACGAACGCCGTCTCCTCCAGGCCCCAGACGGCCAGTCGGTCGGCGGCCAGCCGCCTGGCGTGCGCCACCTGCTCGAAATCGGGCTCGATGTCCCAGTCGGCCACGTGGTCGGGGTCCAGCGCGCGGGTGCGGGCGAGCAGCAGGGCCGCGTCGTCGGTGCGGTGGTCCGGCAGCAGGGCCGTCATCGCCGTGTCGCAGAGCGCCTCCAGCGACGCGGCCGGCTCGCTCAGGACCCGGAGCAGGTCGGCGGCCCCCTGCTCGGGATCGCGTTCGCGGCCCTCCACCAGGCCGTCGGTGTAGAGGGCGAGCAGGCTGCCCTCGGGCAGCTCGATCTCGATCGCCTCGAACGGCAGCCCGCCGACGCCGAGCGGGGGCCCCGGCTGTGCCTCGACCGGGGTGCCGGTGCCGTCCGGGGAGACGATCAGCGGCAGCGGATGACCGGCGCTCGCCATGGCGCAGCGGCGGGAGACCGGGTCGTACACGGCGTACAGGCAGGTGGCGCCGGTCTCGCCGGTCGGCTCGTAACCGCCGTCGGGCCGGGTGTCGTCGGGGAGGTGGAGGACCAGGTCGTCCAGGTGGGTGAGCAGCTCGTCCGGCGGCAGGTCCACGTCGGCCAGGGTGCGGACCGCCGTACGGAGCCGGCCCATGCTGGCCGAGGCGTGCACTCCGTGGCCGACGACGTCGCCGACGACCAGGGCGACCCGGGCGCCGGACAGGGCGATGACGTCGAACCAGTCACCGCCGACGCCCGCGCCGGCCCCGGCGGGGAGGTAGCCGGAGGCCACCTCGATCGCCCCGTGCTCGGGCAGGCGTTGCGGCAGCAGGCTGCGTTGCAGGGTCAGGGCGAGGGTGTGCTCGCGGGTGTACCGGCGGGCGTTGTCGAGGGCGACGGCGGCCTTGGCCGCCAGCTCCTCGGCGAGGATCAGGTCGTCGGCGGTGAACGCCTCGGGCCGGTCGCGGCGGGCGAACGCGACGGCGCCGAGCACGGCGCCGCGGGCCAGCAGCGGCACGGTGATCTTGCCGGTCAGCCCGCTCGCGGCGATGGACCGGTCGATCAGCGGGATGCCCGGCGGCCAGTGGGCGGGATCGGCGGCCAGCCCGGGGCCGAAGGCCCATTCGCCGCCCTGGCTGGGTTCGGCGGCGAGCTGCACCACGGACCTGCCGGTGGACATGCAGCGGGCGACGACGGAACCGGGGGCGTAGCCGACCGGCCCGGCCGGTCCGGGGGGTTCGTCGGGGTCCTCCTTCGCACTGTGCCGGGCGGCGCGGGCGAGCGTGATGGTGCCGCCGGCGGCGACCGCGGCGGAGGCGGGCGGTTCCTCCCCGCGCAACACCTCGTCGAAGAGGTCGACGGTGACGAGGTCGGCCAAACCCGGCACCGGGGTCTCGGCCAGTTCCCGGGCGGTGCTGACCACGTCCAGCGTCCGGCCGATGCCCCGGGTGGCCTCGTTGAGGATGAGCAGGCGCTGGCGGGCCCAGTACTCGGCGCTCATGTCGAAGCCCCAGTTGGCGACCGCGCGCACGGTGCCCTCGGCGTCCCGGACCGGCCAGATACTGGTGGCCCAGGCGTTCGCGTAGGCGCTGCCCAGCGGCTTGAAGATCGTGATGAGACGCGCGGGCACGCCCGTCCTGGCCACCTCGGAGAGCTTGTCGGTGTACGGGACACCCTGCAGCTCGGGGAACAGCTCGCGGTACTTCTCACCGCGGATCTGCTCCTCCGTGTGCGCGATCACCCCGCACGCGGCGGCGTTCACCCACAGGAACCGCAGGTCGGGGTCGTAGACGCCCAGGGCGAAGGGGCTCTGCTCGAAGACCCGGTCGGCGATCACCGGGCGGCGGTCCCAGCGCTGGACGGTCACCACCCGGCCCAGGGCCCGGTCGTCGGGGCCGCGCAGGGCCTGGGCCGTCACCACGGCGTCCACCGTGGAACCGTCCCGGTGGCGCAGCGTGACCAGCGTGGACGGGACGCCGCCACCCCCGAGGCCGTCGTTCCCGAGGCCGTCGTTCCCGGGGGAGGCGGGCGGGGGATCGACCAGGAAGTCGG
This sequence comes from Kitasatospora sp. NPDC059827, assembly GCF_042731675.1. Taxonomy (NCBI): domain Bacteria; kingdom Bacillati; phylum Actinomycetota; class Actinomycetes; order Kitasatosporales; family Streptomycetaceae; genus Kitasatospora; species Kitasatospora sp. NPDC059827. The sequence goes on from NZ_JBHWIV010000075.1 coordinate 40,656, forward strand.
TCACGGGACGGCCGACGGTCTCCGCCGCCGTCCAGCCCAGCAACAGCAGCCCGTTCTCGCTCCAGCCGCTCACCACGCCGTCCGGGTCGACCAGGACAACGGCGGTGGGTGCGTCCTGCACGCCGGTCGTCTCCACGCGCGCCTCCGTCCGGGCAGCCGTGCACGCCGGACGGGTGCTTCCGGCGCTCGCTACAGACTAGGTCGGGCCCCCGCCCCGCGCGCTTCCGGCGGTGGTGCGGTCACGGCACGACGACCAGCTTCCCGCGGGTGCGCCCGGTGCGGCTGGCGTCGAAGGCCTCACCCGTCCGCTCCAGCGGGAAGGTCCCGGCGACCTCCACGGTGAGCGCGCCGCGGTCGACCGCCGCCGCGAGTTCGGCGAGCTTCGCGCCGTCCGGGCGCACCCAGATCCAGTGGCCGCCGTGCTGCGTCACTCCCGGGTCGGCGATCGAGATGTGCCGCCCGCCCTCGGCGAGCACGGCCAGCGTCGTGTCCAACTGGCCGCCGACGAAGTCCGCGACGGCCGACACCCCGCCGGGCGCCAGCGCGCGCACTCGTTCGGCCAGGCCGTCGCCGTACGTCACCGGTTCGGCGCCCAGCTCGCGCAGGTACGCGTGGTTGCGCTCCGAGGCGGTGCCGATCACCCGGGCCCCGCGGTCGCGGCCGAGCTGCACCGCGAGGCTGCCCACGCCACCGGCGGCGCCGTGCACCAGGAGCACGTCGGCGGGGCCGACCGCGAGCCGGTCCAGGCTGCGCAGGGCGGTGAGCCCGGCCAGCGGCAGCCCGGCCGCCTGCGCCCAGTCGAGCCCGGCGGGCTTGCGGGCCACCGCGGGTGCGGCGACCGCGACGTACTCGGCGAAGGTGCCGGCCTGCACCGCGTCCTTGCGGGCGTAGGCCATCACCTCGTCCCCGGGGGCGAACTCGGGGGTGTCCGGGCCGGTGCGGGTGACCACGCCGGCCACGTCCCAGCCGGGGATGACGGGGAAGACCGTGTCCATCATGCCGTCCAGACCGCCCGCCATGACCTTCCAGTCGACCGGGTTGACGGAGGCCGCCCGGACCTCGATCAGCACCTGGCCGGGGCCGACCTTCGGGTCGGGCACCTCGCCGTACGTGAGCCGGGAGTTGTCCGGGGCGTACGAGTCGTAGGTCACCGCGCGCATGAACTGTCCTCCGAGGAAGGGGGATTGTTGCTTCGGGCGCCGCCACCGGGTGGGCGGTCGTCGTCGGCCAGGCTATGCCGGGGGCGGGCGTCCGGCACGCTCGCACCGCCGTCGGAGCGGTTCGGCGGTGCCGGGCCGACGGTGCCGGGCCGACGCGGCGGCCGAGGGCCCGGGTCATGCCGGGCC
>NZ_JBHWIV010000076.1:0-41829 GCF_042731675.1 Kitasatospora sp. NPDC059827
CACGACGAGCGGCCGGGGGCCGCGGGGAGTGGCGCCGCCCGGGGGGGGCGGTCCTCCTAGTACCAGTTGTGGGCCTGCCAGAACGACCAGGCACCACAGGGGCTGCCGTAGCGGCTGTTCATGTAGCTGACGCCCCACTTGATCTGGGTGGCCGGGTTGGTGCGCCAGTCGGCACCGGCCGAGGCCATCTTGGAGCCGGGCAGGGCCTGGACCAGACCGTAGGCGCCGGAGCTGCTGTTGGTCGCGGTGTAGTCCCAGCCGCTCTCGCGCTTCACGATCTGGCTGAAGCACTGGAACTGGGCGTCGTTGCCGACGATCTGCCGGGCCGTGTCCTGGACGGAACCGGGGCTGACCGAGACGGGGGGCGCGCTGTTGTCCACCGCGGACATCGCCGACCGCGCCTTGGAGCGGTTGGCGGCGGCGTCGGCGGCGGCACGCTGGTCGGCGGCGGCCTTGGCGGCCTTGTCCGCGTCGGCCTTGGCCTGGGCGTCGGCCTTCGCCTGGGCGTCCGCGGCGGCCTTCTGGCGCGCGGCCTCCTCGGCGGCCTTCTGCTCGGCGGCAGCCTTGGCGGCGGCGTCGGCGGAGGCCTGCTGGGCGGTCGCCTGCTGGCCGATGTTGTCACTTGCGGCCTGTGCCTGGGAGCCAGAGGGGACTTCGGCGAGCAGGGTCGCGCCGGCGACGTCGACCGTCTGCGCAGCCTTGACCTCGCTGCCCGAGGCCATACCCACGACGGCACCGACAGCGGTGACCGCGGTGGCAGAGGCCACAGCAACTCCCCGGACCGAGATCCGAGTCACATGGATTCCTTCCAGCATCGCCCACGCGTGACCGTGCGGACGCAACATGCCCCTTGGCACGGACCTCCGCAGGTGCTCTGGTCACGGGAGGTACTGGCCCGGCGTCCGGTCGGAATGAGGCGACCGGGCGTTGGAATCGGGCGGCGTACGGCTCAACGGTCTTCAATTGTGTGTCCACCGACCGGAGTTGGCGGACCTTCCCGGGCCGAGCCTCCAACGAGCGGAAGCCCTGCCGCGCCGTACGCGGGGCCTGACAGAACCCACACCATGCCGCACCGGGCACTGTCGACGCAATTCCCGCCTGCGTGGCGCATGTCACATTCACCGTACGGAAGTTCTTCGGACAGAAAGCACTCGATGTGATGAAAGGGACGGGGCCCGCTCCGTCAGGAACGGGCCCCGCGCCGCAAGTTGAACCTATTGTCCGACTATGTACCGTTCAGGGGCGGTTCACGGGTTGATGTCCTCCAGCATCTCCGTGACCAGCGCCGCGATCGGCGACCGCTCCGAGCGGGTGAGCGTGATGTGCGCGAAGAGCGGATGCCCCTTCAACTTCTCCACCACCGCGACCACGCCGTCGTACCGGCCGACCCGGAGGTTGTCCCGCTGCGCAACGTCGTGGGTGAGCACCACCCGCGAACCCTGGCCGATCCGGGACAGCACCGTCAGCAGGACGTTCCGCTCCAGCGACTGGGCCTCGTCCACGATCACGAAGGCGTCGTGCAGCGAACGCCCCCGGATGTGGGTCAGCGGCAGCACCTCCAGCATCCCGCGGCCGATGACCTCCTCGATCACGTCCGGGGTGGTGACCGCCGAGAGGGTGTCGAAGACCGCCTGGGCCCAGGGGCCCATCTTCTCCGCCTCGCTGCCGGGCAGGTAGCCGAGCTCCTGGCCGCCGACCGCGTACAGCGGCCGAAAGACCATCACCTTGCGGTGCTGCCTCCGCTCCAGCACCGCCTCCAGCCCGGCGCACAGCGCCAGCGCCGACTTGCCCGTCCCGGCCCGGCCGCCCATCGACACGATGCCGATGTCCGGATCGAGCAGCAGGTCCAGCGCCACCCGCTGCTCGGCGCTGCGCCCGCGCAGCCCGAACGCCTCGCGCTCGCCGCGCACCAATCGGACCCGCCCGTCCCCGGTGACCCGGCCGAGTGCCCGGCCGCGCTCCGAGGTGAGCACCAGCCCGGTGTGCACCGGGAGCTCCTCGACCCCGTCGATGTCCACCGCGGCGTCGTGGCCGGCCGCGAACAGCGCGTCGACCTGCTCGGCCCCGACGTGCAGTTCGGACATGCCCGTCCAGCCGGAGGTGATCGCCAGCTCCGCCCGGTACTCCTCCGCGAGCAGGCCCACCGAGCTGGCCTTGATCCGCAGCGGCAGGTCCTTGGAGACGACGGTGACGTCGTAGCCCTCGGCCTGGAGGTTGCGGGCGACCGCCAGGATCCTGGTGTCCGCCTCGCCGCCGCCCGCCCGGTAGCCGGCCGGCAGTATCGAGACGTCCGAGTGGTTGAGCTCGACCCGGATCGTCCCGCCCAGTTCGCCCACCGGGATCGGCTCGTCGAGCCGGCCGTGGTGGATGCGGTAGTCGTCGAGCAGGCGCAGCGCCTGGCGGGCGAAGTAGCCCAGCTCGGGGTGGTGGCGCTTGGCCTCCAGCTCGGTGACGACCACCACCGGGAGGACGACCTCGTGCTCCTCGAAGCGGGTCATGGCGAGCGGATCCGCCAGGAGCACGCTGGTGTCGAGAACGTACGTGCGCCGGTCTGGCGTCCGGCGGCTCTTGGAACTGACCACTAGGCCTCCAGAGCGGATGACCCTGCGTCATCCGCGGCAAGCCGGCCCCCGCTGCCCCGGTGGCCTCGGGACCGGACTGACTGGAGTATTCCCAGGCGGGGAGCGGTGCATTCGCGCCCCCGGCGAACTGACGGATCATTGCCGGTGAACGTTTGGCCTCGCGCGCGGCCCGGGTAGGCCAGGCCTACGGCGGTCATTTCGCCCGGAGGCGCGGCCGAGGGGCCCGGATCAGAGGCCGAGCCGCCGGTTCCGCTGCTCGAAGGCGCGCAGCGCGCGCAGGAAGTCGACCTTGCGGAAGGCCGGCCAGTACGCCTCGCAGAAGTAGAACTCGCTGTGGGCGCTCTGCCAGAGCAGGAATCCGGACAGCCGCTGCTCGCCCGAGGTGCGGATGATCAGGTCCGGGTCGGGCTGGTTGGCCGTGTAGAGGTGCTCGGAGATGTGCTCGACGGTCAGGATCTCGGCCAGTTCCTCGATCGGGGTGCCGCGCCCGGCGTGCTCCTGGAGCAGCGAGCGGACGGCGTCGGCGATCTCGTGCCGTCCGCCGTAGCCGACCGCGACGTTGACGGTGATGCCGTCGATCCCGGCGGTCTCCTCGGCGGCGCGCTTGAGCACGTCGGCGGTGTGCTGGGGGAGCAGGTCCAGCGCGCCGACCGGGTTGACCCGCCAGCGGCGGGCGGCGGCCAGGCCGGTGACGGCGTCCTCGATGATGCCGAGCAGCGGGACCAGCTCGTCGGCGGGGCGGTCCAGGTTGTCGGTGGAGAGCATCCACAGGGTGACGACCTTGACGTGGGTCTCGTCGCACCAGCCGAGGAACTCGCTGATCTTGTCGGCGCCGCGCTGGTGGCCGTACGCGGTGGAACCGCCGGCGGCCTTGGCCCAGCGGCGGTTGCCGTCCAGGATCACGCCGATGTGGTGCGGGGTGCGCGCGAGGTGGACCTCGACCCGTCGGCCGTAGAGCCCGTACATCCCGCCCAGCAGGGTGCGCAGCCCCGGCGTCCGTTCGGCGACATCGCGCAGACCCATGGTTTCCCGGCCCCTCCGTACTCGTTCGGACTGGTGCGTCACCGCCCCGGCGCAGCCTACTCCCGCGCGCAGGCACGCGGTAAAGCCGCAGGTAGCGGTCTGGTCACGGTCCTGTACGAAGTCTGTCGCGACGGGTGTGTCAGGGCCTGCGGGGCGGTGTGCCCGGGGTGGACACGGAACGGTCTCCGATTCCTTAAGGGAGCCGTAAACCGGTTGTCACGTCCTTGACGACCGGCAATGGTCTAGTCCAGCTTTTGACCCGAGGCGGAACGAAACAATCCCGCCCCCGGAGTCACCCGCGGACCTCCCCTCCCCCACACGCGGCCGCCGCGCCCCCCACCGCGGCGGCCGCTCCTCCCCCAGGAGCGTCACCCCATGGCCCGTACCCCGCAGCAGCCCGCGCACCGGCGCCGGCGCAGCCCCCTGCCGGCCCTCGCGGCCGGCGCCACCGCCCTCGCCCTGGCCGGCGGCGGCCTCGCCCTCTTCGCCGGCGGCGCCAGCGCGGCGGACGGCAACCTGGTCACCAACGGCGGCTTCGAGAGCGGACTGGCCGGCTGGTCCTGCACCGGCGGCGCGGCCGCGGTGTCCGCGCCGGTCCACTCCGGCACCGGTGCGCTGCAGGCCACCCCGGGCGCGGGCGACACCGCGGAGTGCACCCAGACCATCAGCGTGCTGCCCAACACCAGCTACACCCTGAGCGCCTGGGTGCAGGGCCCGTACGTCTACCTCGGTGCGCGCGGCACCGGCGGGACGGACCCGTCCACCTGGTCGAACCAGAACAGCTGGAACCAGCTGACCAGCACCTTCACCACCGGGGCGAACGCCACCAGCGTCACCGTCTACCTGCACGGCTGGTACGGGCAGAGCGCCTACCTCGCCGACGACGTCGCACTGGTCGGCCCGGGCGGCACCTCCACGCCGTCCCCGACAGCCACTCCCACCCCGACCCCGACGCCGACGGCCACCCCGACCGCCACGGCGACCCCGACCCCGACCGGGACGCCGACCCCGACCCCCACCGCGACGCCCACCCCCACGGCCACGCCGACCCCGACCCCGACCCCGACCGGCACCACCCCGCCGGCCACCGGCCTGCCGGCCCACGCGGTCACCGGCTACTGGCAGAACTTCGACAACGGCTCGACCCCGCAGCGCCTGGGCGACGTGCAGAGCGCGTACGACATCATCGCGGTCTCCTTCGCCGACGCCGTGCCGACCCGGACCGGCGCGATCAGCTTCACCCTGGACCCGGCCCTGTCCAAGGCGCTCGGCGGCTACACCGACGCCCAGTTCCGCGCCGACATCAAGGCCAAGCAGGCGGCCGGCAAGAAGGTCGTCCTCTCCATCGGCGGCCAGAACGGCGCGATCACCGTCGGCGACGCCACCGCCGGGGCGAACTTCGCCGACAGCGCCTACGCGATCATCAAGGACTACGGCTTCGACGGCGTCGACGTCGACCTGGAGAACGGCGTCCAGGCTGGCCCGCTCGGCGCCGCGCTGCACTCGCTGCAGGCCAAGGTCGGCCCCGGCTTCGTGCTGACCATGGCCCCCGAGACCATCGGGATGTACAGCACCGCCGGCGCCTACTTCCAGCTGGCGCTGGCCACCAAGGACATCCTGACCGTCGTCAACACCCAGTTCTACAACTCGGGCGGCATGAACGGCTGCGACGGCAAGGTCTACAACCAGGGCACGATCGACTTCATCACCTCGCAGGTCTGCACCCACATCCAGGGCGGCCTGCGGCCCGACCAGGTCGGCATCGGCGTCCCGGCCTCCGGCAAGGCGGCCGGCGGCGGCTACGTCGACCCGTCGGTGGTGAACAACGCGCTCAACTGCCTGGCCACCGGCAACAACTGCGGCAGCTTCGTGCCGCCGGCCAAGTGGCCCACCATCCGGGGCGCGATGACCTGGTCCACCAACTGGGACGCCAACAACGGCAACGCCTTCTCCAACACGGTCGGCCCGTTCGTCCACAAGATGCCCTGAGGCACTCGGCCCAACTCCCCACGGCGCGCCACTCCTTGAGGGTGGGGCCGGCGCGCCGACGGCGGGGCCCGTCGTACCGGTCCGGTACGGCGGGCCCTTCCGCTACCGCGTGAGCACCGCGGTGAGCGCGCCGAGCAGCAGGAAGGGGCCGACCGGGACCTCCAGTCCGCGCCACGGGCGACGGCGGACCAGCAGGGCGGCGACCCGCAGGGTGCCCCACAGGCCGGCGAGCACCACCGCAGCGGCCAGCCCGCCGATCGCGACCCACCAGCCGTACCAGCCCAGCAGCCCGCCCAGGGCGAGCCCGAGCGGCGAGTCACCGGGGCCCAACGCGCCGATCTGGACGGCCACTTCGAGCAGCGCGCCGACCGCCAGCGCGACCAGCAGGCAGCGCAGCAGCACCCCCGGGCGCCCCTCGGCCAGGGCCGCCACCGCCAGCAGCACGGCCACCCCGGCCAGCAACGGCCCGGTCAACCGGTACGGCAGCCGGCGCACCCGGGCGTCGGTGAAGCCGAGCGCCACCCCGAGCGCGCCCGCCCAGGCGAGCGCCGCCGCCTGCGGGCCGTCCGCCGCGCAGGCGACCGCGACCGCGACCGCCGCGGCGACCGCCTCCACCGCCCCCGGGCCGGCCCCCAGCCGCTCCCGGCAGCCCGGGCAGCGACCGGTCGGCGGCAGCAGCCGCCCCACCGGGCGACCGCACAACGGGCAGGCCTCGCACCACGGTTCGCCCTCGGGCACGGCGAACCGGGCGACCAGCGCGCGCAGCGCGGGAGCCACCAGGAGAGCGACCAGCACCGCTCCGGCCACGACCGTCACCACCGGCACTCCCCGCTTCCCCGTCGACTTCTCCCGGCCGGCCCCTCCCCGACGGCTTCTCCCCGCCGACCGGCCGACCGACCGGCCCCATCTTCCCGCCCAGGGCGGACGGCCGGTGTGCCGTCCGTCTCGTTCCGGCGAAGAATCCACCGCAGAGATCGACGGCGTTCCTCGCATACACGAGCATTACGGACATTCGGGCAGCGGTTTGGAAGGCCGTTCGACACCCCCGCCTGGCGATCCAAGGAGGCCCTTCCGACCCCGGCGAGCCGTCTCCCCGGACACCCGGCACCGGGCCCCGGCGTGCCCCTAAAGTAGGCAGGCATGCAGGTCATCCAGTCCAGCAAGCTCGCCAACGTCTGCTACGACATCCGCGGCCCGGTGCTCGACGAGGCGATGCGGCTGGAGGAACAGGGCCACCGCATCCTCAAGCTCAACACCGGCAACCCGGCCACCTTCGGTTTCGAGGCGCCCCCGGAGATCCTCCAGGACATCCTGCGCAACCTCGCGAACGCGCACGGGTACGGCGACTCCAAGGGCCTGCTCTCGGCCCGCCGCGCCGTGGTGATGCACTACGAGGACCGCGGCCTGCACGGCCTCTCGGTCGACGACGTCTTCCTCGGCAACGGCGTCTCCGAGCTGATCCAGCTCGCCATGACCGCGCTGCTGGACGACGGCGACGAGGTGCTCGTCCCCGCGCCGGACTACCCGCTGTGGACGGCCTCGGTCTCGCTGGCCGGCGGCACCGCGGTGCACTACCGCTGCGACGAGCAGTCCGAGTGGTACCCGGACCTCGCCGACATCGAGGCCAAGGTCACCGACCGGACCAGGGCCATCGTGGTGATCAACCCGAACAACCCGACCGGCGCGGTCTACCCGCGCGAGGTACTGGAGGGCATCGCCGAGATCGCCCGCCGGCACCAGCTGGTGGTCTACGCGGACGAGATCTACGACAAGATCCTCTACGACGACGCCGAGCACGTCCCGCTGGCCACCCTGGCCCCGGACCTCTTCTGCGTCACCTTCAACGGACTGTCCAAGGCCTACCGGGTCGCGGGCTTCCGCTCCGGCTGGATGGTGCTCTCCGGCGACCGGCAGCGCGCCCGCAGCTACATCGAGGGCCTGACCGTGCTCGCCTCGATGCGGCTGTGCGCCAACATGCCGGCCCAGCACGCGGTGGCCGCCGCGCTCGGCGGACGGCAGTCGATCAAGGACCTGCTGCTGCCCGGCGGCCGGCTGCTCGCCTCCCGCGACGCCGCGTACGAGCTGCTCAACCAGATCCCCGGCGTGAGCTGCGTCAAGCCGAAGGGCGCGCTGTACGCCTTCCCCCGGCTGGACCCGAAGGTCTACAAGATCAAGGACGACGCCCAGATGGTGCTCGACCTGCTGCGCTCCCAGCGGATCCTGCTGGTCCAGGGCACCGGCTTCAACTGGCCCGAGCCGGACCACTTCCGGCTGGTCACGCTGCCGCGGCCGGAGGAGATCACCGACGCGGTGACCAGGATCGGCGACTTCCTCAGCGGCTACACCCAGCCCTGACCCGCCCTGACCCGCCCTGCCGACGGGGGAACCCGCGGGGAGGCACGCGGGGAGGCACGCGGGAAAACACTACGGCCGGAGTCCCGGGCCCGGGTGGTCTCCTTGGTCGGGGAAAGACCACCCGGCGGAACTCCGGCCGTCCTGCCACTCGGTCGGCGCGCGGTTCGTGCCGCGCGCCGACCTCTCGCTCGGCTGAGGCTCAGGCTCAGCCGAGGCGCGCGACCAGGCTCCGGTACTCGTCCCACAGCTCCTTCGGGGTGTGGTCGCCGAACAGCTCCAGGTGGGCCGGCACCAGCGCGGCCTCCTGGCGCCAGATGTCGGCGTCCACGGTGAAGAGCAGGTCGAGGTCCTCCTCGGACAGCTTGAGGTCACCCAGGTCGAAGCCCTCGACCTTCGGCAGCACGCCGATCGGGGTCTCGACGCCGTCGGCGGTGCCCTCCAGGCGCTCGACGATCCACTTGAGCACGCGGCTGTTCTCGCCGTAGCCGGGCCAGACGAACTTGCCCTCGGTGTTCTTGCGGAACCAGTTGACGTAGTAGATCTTCGGCAGCTTGGCGGCGTCCGCCTGGGCGCCGACCTCCAGCCAGTGGGCGAAGTAGTCGCCCATGTTGTAGCCGCAGAACGGCAGCATCGCGAACGGGTCGCGGCGCAGCTCGCCGACGGTGCCCTCGGCGGCGGCGGTCTTCTCGGAGGCGATGTTGGCGCCCAGGAAGACGCCGTGCTGCCAGTCGAAGGACTCGGTGACCAGCGGGACGGCGGTGGCCCGGCGGCCGCCGAACAGGATCGCCGAGATCGGCACGCCCGCCTGGTCCTCCCACTCGGGGGCGATGGTCGGGCACTGCGCGGCCGGGACGGCGAAGCGGGCGTTCGGGTGGGCGGCGGGGGTGCCGGACTCGGGGGTCCAGTCGTTGCCGCGCCAGTCGGTGAGGTGCGCCGGGGGCTCCTCGGTCAGGCCCTCCCACCACACGTCGCCGTCGTCGGTGAGGGCGACGTTGGTGAAGACGGTGTTGCCCCAGAGGGTGTCGATGGCGTTGGCGTTGGTGTCCACGCCGGTGCCGGGGGCGACACCGAAGAAGCCGGCCTCGGGGTTGATCGCGTAGAGGCGGCCGTCCGCGCCGAAGCGCATCCAGGCGATGTCGTCGCCGATGGTCTCGACCTTCCAGCCCGGGATGGTCGGCTGGAGCATGGCCAGGTTGGTCTTGCCGCAGGCCGACGGGAAGGCGGCCGCGACGTACTTGACCTCACCGGACGGCGGGGTGAGCTTGAGGATGAGCATGTGCTCGGCCAGCCAGCCCTCGTCGCGGGCCATGGTCGAGGCGATGCGCAGCGCGTAGCACTTCTTGCCGAGCAGGGCGTTGCCGCCGTAGCCGGAGCCGAAGGACCAGATCTCCCTGGTCTCCGGGAAGTGCGAGATGTACTTGGTGCTGTTGCAGGGCCACGGCACGTCCGCCTCGCCCTCGGCGAGCGGGGCGCCGACGGTGTGCACGGCCTTGACGAAGTCCCCGTCCTCGCCGAGCTGCTCCAGCACGGCCTTGCCCATGCGGGTCATCACGCGCATCGACACCGCGACGTAGGCGGAGTCGGTGATCTCGACGCCGTACGCGGCCAGCGGGGAGCCGACCGGGCCCATCGAGAAGGGCACGACGTACATCGTGCGGCCCTTCATCGCGCCGCGGAACAGTCCCTGCTCGCCCTGGAAGACCTCGCGCATCTCGGCGGGGGCCTTCCAGTGGTTGGTCGGTCCGGCGTCCTTCTCCTGCTCGGAACAGATGAAGGTGCGGTCCTCCACGCGCGCGACGTCGGACGGGTCCGAGGCGGCGTAGTAGGAGTTGGGGCGCTTCTCCTCGTTCAGCTTCTTGAAGGTGCCCTGAGCCACCAGCAGGTCCGCGAGGCGGTGGTACTCCTCGTCGGAACCGTCGCACCACTCGATGCGGTCCGGCTGGGTGAGCTCAGCGATCTCGCTCACCCAAGCGAGCAGCTGCTTGTGGCGGGTGGGCGCGGATGCGCTGAGAGCAGAGATCTCGTACGACACGATCGCTCCGTTTCACGCCGTCCCGGCGGGGAGACGGCGTAGCGGGGGTCTGAGGGTGCTTGCAGCGTAGACCCGGCTCCTGGCCTCCAACGCGGCACTGAGGCGAAATTGACGCATCTTTTACTACAGTAAGTACGATTACCGGCCAGTAGCCCGCCACTCTCGTCCGGGCCGGAGTGCGCGGCGCCACACTCCGATTGCTCCAAAACGTCCAAGAGTGACGAGCACCACTTCCTTACGCGTCAGTAACCTACGGTGGCGTAGGTAGCAGGTAGCATGCTGCCCATGACTGCTGCTGCGCTCGCGGAGAGCACTGGGGAGGACCCGGCCGAGCGCCGGGAGGACAAGCCGAAGTGGCGCGGCTGGCTGCACGCCGGGATGTTCCCCGCCACCGTCGCCGCCGGGATCGTGCTGATCTGCCTGGCCGACTCCACACCGGCCAAGATCGCCTGCGCGGTCTACTCGGTCAGCGCCTGGCTGCTGTTCGGCGTCAGCGCGGTCTACCACCGCTTCGACTGGGGCCCGCGTGGGGACGCCGTGCTCCGACGGCTGGACCACGCGAACATCTTCCTGATCATCGCGGGCACCTACACGCCGTTCACGATCCTGCTGCTCAACGGCGCCGACCAGCAGATACTGCTCTGGGTCGCCTGGGGCGGGGCGCTCGCCGGGATCGCCTTCCGGGTGTTCTGGGTCGGCGCGCCGCGCTGGCTGTACACCCCCGTGTACATCGCGCTGGGCTGGGCCGCCGCCTTCTTCCTGCCGGACTTCCTGCGCACCGGCGGGGTCGCCGTCCTGGTGCTGATGATCGTCGGCGGGGTGCTCTACAGCATCGGCGGCGTGGTGTACGGGCTCAAGCGGCCCAACCCCTCACCGCGCTGGTTCGGCTTCCACGAGGTGTTCCACGCCTTCACCCTCGGAGCCTTCATCGTCCAGTACGTCGGCGTCTCACTGGTGGCGTACAGCGCGGCCGGCTGAACCCGGCGCACCCCGACGGGCGGTCGTCCGGTCCGTGGACCGGTTGGCCGCCCGTTCGGCCGTCCAGGGCCGCTCGTACCCGGTGCGGCCCTGCGGGCGGCGCGGGTACGGCGGGTGGTCGGCGGCGCCCTGCTCCGGATCCGGCTCCGACTCCGGGCCGACCGCGTGCTGCGACTGCGCCCGCTGCACCTGTTGCGTCTGCTGCGACTGTGCCCGCTGCGCCTGCCGCGTCTGCTGCGTCTGCTGCGTCTGCTGCGTCTGCTGCGTCTGCGACCGTGACCGCCCGGGGCGCACCGCCGCCACGGACTCCGGCAGCACCGACCCGGCCGCCGCCCCGACCCGACCGCGCGCCTGCCGCTCGTCCAGCGCCTCCCGGGCCCGGCGACAGCGCTCGCAGTGCGCGGCGTCCGGGATGCCGCGCCGCGGCCGGTGCCCGGCCCGGGACGGCCGCCGGTGCGTCGCCTGCCAGCGCCGGCCGACGTACACCATGACCAGCAGCGTCTCGATCCCGGCGACCACGAGCACCAGGGGCGCCCCGTTGATCAGGTAGGCCGCGACCACGGCCAGCGCGGAACCCACCACCACGGCCGCGCTCCACACTTGGGCACGCGCCTGCCTGTCGTCACTGTCGGCCACTTCGGCTCCCCTTTCCCGGCGCCGGGCTCGTGGTCGGCTCCTGCCGCCCCACCCCTTCTCCGCTCTCGGCACGCGTCCGGCCAGCACTGACCGATTGCCACATGGTATCTACCGACAGTCACCCGGAGCCGCCCCGGGGCGGCGAACGACAGATCAACGTTGCGTCAATTCCTTGTGCGGAAGCAGCACTTCCAGGACACACCACGGAGAGTGATCGGATCGTCACACCGCTTTCGAATTGACGGTCGGCCTCTTTTGAGAGTTACTGTCATTTGACAGAAGCTTTCTCGAACCGCAGTCCCTGGAGGTCGCCGTGCCCGCCGACCCGCGCCGCTGGCTCGCCCTGGTCGCCGTCGCCCTGAGCGTCCTGGTGATCAGCTTCGACATGACGATCCTCAACGTCGCCCTGCCCACCCTGGCCTCGCAGCTGCAGGCCACCACCGGGCAGCAGCAGTGGATCGTCGACGCCTACACCGTGGTCTTCGCCGCCGCGATGCTCCCGGCCGGCCTGCTCGGCGACCGCATCGGCCGCCGCCGCACGCTCACCGTCGGCCTCGCCCTGTTCGGACTCGCCTCCGCCGTCGGCATGCTCACCGACTCGCCCGGCACCCTGATCGCCGCCCGCGCCGCGATGGGCCTGGCCGCCGCCCTGGTCATGCCGATGTCGCTGGCGGTCATCCCCGGGATCTTCCCGGCCGGCGAACGCCGCCGGGCCACCGCGATCCTCTCCGCCGCGATCGCCGGCGGCGCCCCGCTCGGGCCGCTGATCGGCGGCCTGCTGCTCCAGCACTTCTGGTGGGGCTCGGTCTTCGCCGTCAACGTCCCGCTCACCGTGCTCGGCATGGCCGCCTGCCTCCTGCTGCTGCCCGAGACCCGCAACCCCGCCGCGCCCCGGATCGACCTGCCCGCGACCGCCCTCGCCGCCACTGGCCTCGGCGCGCTCACCTACGGCATCATCGAGGGCTCCGACCGCGGCTGGGCCGACCTCCTGGTACTCACCACCCTGACCGGCTCGGTGGTGCTGCTCACCGCCCTGGTGCTGCGCAGCCGCCGCCGGAGCGACCCGATGCTCGACCTCGCCCTGCTCGCCGACCCGACCTTCCGCTGGTCCTCGGTCGCCGCCACCCTGATCTCACTCGTCCTGTTCGGCGCCTTCTTCGTCCTGCCGCTCTACTTCCAGAGCGTGCTCGGCACCGACGCCCTCGGCTCCGGACTACGGCTGATGCCCATGATGCTCGGCCTGCTCGTCGCCGCCCGGCTCAGCGAACGGCTGGTGACGCGGCTCGGCGCCCGCGCCGTGATCACCCTCGGCCTGGCCCTGCTCGCCGCCGCCCTGCTGTTCGGCAGCCGCACCGGCAGCGCCGACGGGTACGGGCGGGCCGCGCTCTGGCTCACCGTCCTCGGCCTCGGCATGGGCCTGGCCCTGATCACCGCCCAGGGCTCCGCCCTGATCACCCTGCCGCCCGCCCGGGCCGGCGTCGGCTCCGGACTGCTCCAGACCCTGCGGCAGGTCGGCGGCGCGATCGGGATCGCCGTCTTCGGCAGCCTGCTGGCCGGGTCCTACCGGGGCGCGCTGGACACCGGCGGGCTCCCCGCCGAGGCGGCGCACCGGGCCGGGGCGTCGGTGGTCGCCGCCGACGCCGTCGCCCGGGAGAGCGGGCGGCCGGCGCTCGCCGCCGCGGCACACGTGGCGTACGTACACGGGATGGGGCTGGTCCTGCTGGTCGCCGGGCTGGTCGCGGCGTTCTCGGCGGTCCTGGTCGCGGCCCGGATGCCGGCCGGGGAACCCACCCGGGACACCCCCGCCGACCGGCCCGAACCCGCCACCGCCGGAGATCGCCGATAATCGGGGCCATGAAGACCGAGCAGCCGACCGCGGCCCTCCCGGACGCCCCGACCAACCCGGTCCAGGCACTGCTGGAGGCGCCGCTGTCGCTGCGCGAGCGGAAGAAGTTGAAGACCCGGCAGACCGTGCGCCGCGAGGCCTACCGCCTCTTCGCCGAGCAGGGCTACGAGAACACCACGGTCGAGCAGATCGCCGCCGCCGCCGAGATCTCCCCCTCCACCCTCTTCCGGTACTTCGCCACCAAGGAGGACCTCGTCCTGACCGACGAGTACGACCCGGCGATGATCGCCGCCCTGCTCGCCCGGCCGGCCGACGAACCCTTCCTGCGGTCCTGCCGGGAGGCCCTCATCGGCCTGATCCGCGCCCTGCTCCAGCACGAACGCCAGGAACTGCTGACCCGGATGCGGCTGGTCACCGAGGTCCCCGCGCTGCGCGCCGGACTGTTCCGGACCGGCAACAGCCCGCACGAGCTCTACCTCTCCGTCCTCACCCGGCGGGCGGGCGTCGAGCACCCCACGTACGAGATGCGGGTCACGGCCGCCGCCATCGGCGCCGCCACCGCCGAGGCCGTGCTCCAGTGGGCCGCGCAGGACGGCCGGGAGGACATCGCCGACCTGGTCGACCGCACCTTCGCGCTGCTGGAGAGCGGCTTCGCCGGGGTGTGAGCACACGGTGACGTGACGGGGCCCGGCTCGGTCGAGAGCCGGGCCCCGTCGCGGTCTCTCTCAGCGGTTGACCCGCCTGCGCCGCAGTACCGCGCCGCCGCCCACCAGCGCGGTGGCACCGAGCGCGGCGACCGCCGTCACGGCCGGCAGCGCCGAGCCGCCGACCGTCGCGGATGCCCCGGATGCCGCGACCGGGGCTGCTGCTCCTGCCCCCGCGGCGTTCACCTCGTAGCCGCCGCCCTGGCCCTCCCGGTCGTACGCCGAGCCGGGCAGCTTGTCCCCGTACCGCTGGTGCACCAGCTGCTGGTACCCGGCCAGCGACACCCCGCCCGCGCCCACCGAGCGCCGGGCCTCGTCGTCCAGCGGCAGCACCCGGCCGTCCCGCAGCACGTACCAGGCGTTGACCTGCGGCTCCCGGAAGGCCGTACCGCCGCCGCTGCCGGCCGCCTTCGCCGCGTAGTCGCTCTCGTCACCGCCGGAGGCGATGTTGACGACCCGCCAGGAGTCGCCCTGGCGGACCGTCCAGACCGAGGCGCTCTGCCCGTCCGCCGCGACCACCTTGCTCGCCGTGAACTCGGCCTTCGCCACCGGTGCGCCCGGGGTGCCGGACACGAAACCGGCGTCCAGGGTGTAGACCGGCACGGTGTCCCCGGCCAGGCGGGGCGCCGCGTCGCTCGCCGCTTTCGCCTCCTCGGCGGCGCCGATGGTCAGTTGCCGGGTCGGCGGGACGCCCTTGCGGGCGAAGAAGTGGCCCACCTTGTCGAGCACCGCCGGGTCCTGGACGGCGCTGCGGGCCCCGGCCAGGTCGGCGGCGGGCACCGGTGCGGGTGCGCCGGGCGCGTCGGGTGCGCCGGGTACGTCGGCCTGCGCGGCCGGGGCGAGCGCCAGCGCGAGGCCGGCGGCGAGCAGGAGGGTGACGGCGGCCCGGCGGGCCGTACTGAGCTCGGTCATGGTCGTCCTCACGCGCCGATCCGGTACAGGGAGTGGGTCCAGGAGAACGTGTTGTTGTTCACGTAGTACGAGTAGTCCGCCCAGTTGTAGCGGTAGTTGGACGGCCACGGGTCGCCCCAGTAGACCCAGTTGTTGCCGGTGTCGTACCCGTACAGGACGTGCATGTGCCCGCCGCCCGAGCTCCACTGGATGCGCGTCTCGATCGGACGGTTGGCGTCCACCTCGGACTGCACGGTGGTGTAGCGCAGGTACCCGGTGACGTACGAACCCGGGTTGATGCCGACCCAGTCCAACCCGTTCTGCACGTCGGCCAGCGAGGCCTGGCTGTTCGGGCAGCTGGAGTCGACCGAGCGGCCGAACGCGGCGTTGCAGAACTGGTTCTGGCTGTAGTTGTAGCCGAACCAGGTGGCGATGGTGTTCCCGCTCGCCGCCCAGCACCAGTTGGTCTGCTGTTGCTGCTGCATGGTGATGTTGAGCTTCTTGAACGTGCCGGCCAGATCGGCCGTGCTGCCGGGCGCCGCCGCCGGGCGGGCCTGGTGCGCGGCCCGGTGGAGGGCGGGGGCGGGGGCGGCCGTGGGGGTGGCCGCCGCCGGGGTGCTCACCGCGGCGGTCAGCGCCGGGCCCAGCACGCCCAGGGCCAGCAGCGAGACCGCGCGGCGCAGCCGTATCCGTGGAACTGGCATGGGGGAATGCCTCCTTGCACGAGTGGAGCGAGGTGCTGTGTGGGGGCGCGGTCCGGATCGCGCCCCGAGCATCGCGCCGCACTCCGGGCCCGGTCAACGGCCCCGGACCGGCCCCGACCGCGGTGTGAACGGGCCCGCGCGGATGTGAACCGCAGCCGGGAAACCCCGGCGCGAGCTGCCCGGACCGGTGACAAACCGCCGCCCGGATGTGAATATTCACGGTCAAAACCCGGAACCCGGTCCGCGCCCGCCAGGAGGCCGCCATCCACCGAAGCGACCCAGCCGACCTCGCCGCCGCCCTGCGCACCGGCCCGTTCCACCTCGCCCTGCGCACCGCCATCGCCACCCGCGGCCTCGCCCTGCACCGCATCCGCCGCCACCTCGCCCTGCGCGGCGTCAACGTCGGCCTCACCAGCCTCAGTTACTGGCAACAGGGGCGCCGCCGGCCCGAACGCCCCGAATCACTACGCGCCGTCGCCGCCCTCGAAGACGTCCTCGACCTCCCCGAACACTCCCTCACCCGGCTCCTCGGCCCCCGCCGCACCGCCGCGGCCGCCGGACCCCCCGTCCGCCCCTACCGCGACCTGATCTCCCCACCCACCGCCGTCGACGGCCTGCTCGCCGTCCTCGCCGGCCCCCGCGACACCGGCCTGCACACCATCACCCACATCGAACGCATCCGCGTCGGCCCCGACCGCCAACTCACCCGCCGCGACTCCCAACACGCCCTGCGCGCCCACCGCGACGGCATCGACCGCTACCTCGCCCTCCACCAGGGCGACCCCGGCAGCGACACCGCCCTCGTCGGCGTCCGCGCCGAGGAGAACTGCCGCCCCGGCCGCATCCGCCGCGACCAGACCCACCACCTCCTCGCCGCCGAACTCCTCCTCGACCGCCGCCTGCGCGCCGGCGACACCCACCTCCTCGGCTACGGCTTCGACGACGCCCCCTCCCCCACCCCCAGCTGCGAGTACGTCCGCGGCTTCAACTCCGGCGCCGGCCAGTACGTCCTCCAGATCACCTTCCACCCCACCGCCCTCCCCGTCCGCTGCCACCGCATCGCCCTCCACTCCCCCGGCGCACCCCCCTACGAGACGGAGGAACTCACCCTCGACGGCCACCACTGCGTCCACCTGGTCGCCACGGCGATCCGCCCGTGCATCCTGGGGATCCGCTGGGACTGGGAGTGAGGCTCAGTGCGACCAGTACGGGTCGTAGAGGAGAGCGATGTCCGCTGGGGTCCTGGCGAGCGGGGACAGGGGCTCGTACTCATGGGCGGGCTGGTACAGAACCCCGCCGATATCGGCGCGGAGCACCACCCGGTAGGAAGAAGGATCATCCTGGGTTTCATAGGCGTCGAGCGTCAGATAGACCTCGCCTCCGACGTCCGCCACGCCTCCTAGCGTGTGGAGCTCCTCGTTCCGCTCGACCACGCGGCTTCCGAGCCCGTGCCACACCTGCGTGACCTGGTCCATCAAGGCCGACAACTTGGCCCGCGAGACAACGGTCCGCGCCCGGATGATCTCGGTGACGTCCGACCCCATACTCGGTTCGCCGTCCCAGAGATGATGCTCCCTGTCCACCTCGAAGTCGGCGCCCGCATAAGTGAGGGAAGGTGAGATCCCCTCCATGGTGGCGCGAAGGGCCTGGTCGATCCGGCCCTTCGCAGTGCCCGTCCCCACCCTGCCCGATCGGTCGGCCAACGCCAGGGGGCCGTACCCGTTGACGAACAGCACCGCTTCGGCGGCCGCCAGGACGACGAGCGACAGGACGATCGCACCGGCCGCCTTCCAGCGCTTCGTCATCGGCCCGCCGTCAGGTGCACGTCCTCGGGCCTGCCCGCGACGATCGCGCCGACGTTGCCGAGGGAGGGTCCGCCGGTCTCCGGGGCCAGGTACTTGGTGTGCATCCCGAAGTCCAGAAAACTCCACGGCTTGCTCCAACCGTCGACGGTGAAGCGCTTCGCGCCGAAGGAGTCGCTCGCCGGGTCCCTCCCGTACCAGAGGTCGTGCGGATCTGCTCCGACCAGTCCACCGAAGGGCCACGGGACCGCTTGGTTCTTCGGGGAGGGGATCTGGGTGACCGGGTCGTTTCCGGCCGCGCCCGCCCACACCCGGCCGGCCGGCATCCCCAGATCCGAAGCGTGCTTCGCCCCGACACCAGGGCTACCGATGATCACCACGTCATCCGGCCGCGAGTAGTTGCCCTGATGGGAGGCCATCCATGTGGCCTGTCCGACGACGAGCGAGCCGTAGCTGTGTCCGATCGACGTGATGTGCGGGCTCTGGCCACTCGCGTTGGTCGCCCGGAGACCGGTGACGAACCTCGCGTAGTCGGGGGCACCCTTCACCGCCCGCTCGGCCGTGGTCGCGTTGATGTCGACATCCGGCGGGTCGTAACCGAGCCAGACAACGGAGGCCACCGATCCACCGGGCTTGACCTTCTTGTTGGCCTCCCGCCAGACGTTCAGCGCGTTCTCCGCCTCGTTGTTGCCGGGCGTGGTGCCAGGCTGCGCCTTTCCGAGCGAGTCGGGTGTGGTGGTGATCCCGGGAACGTAGGACGAGATGTCGGTCGCGGTGTCGGGGTTTCCGAAGGAGAGGATCGCCCGGCCCTGGCCTTCCGTGCCGATGCCGATCAAGTACGTGTGCGGCCGACCGTCCTGCGCTTGGGAGTCCTGCCGTAGACGCTCCCAAACTGGCTTGAGCTTCTCGTACTCCGCCCGCTCTTCCTTCGTCAGGTCCGTCTTGCCCCGGAGCTCGGTCATCCGCCGGTCCAGGAAGTCCCGGTTGACCCTGTCCCGCACCTCCGCCGGGATCCCGTCCAGGTTCCCGATGTTCTCCGGATGGTGGTCGATGAACCACTGGCGGCCGTCCGGCCCGAGGTTGTTCCACCAGCTGTTGACCTCCGTCGGAGGCGCCCCCACGGCCGGCATGTCCCTCAGGTACGGCGCCGCCGGGCCGCTCGCCGCCTTCTGGTCGGCCTCGGCGACGGCGAGGGTCAGCCCCGACTTGCCGGTGGCGTGCTGGGTGAAGCCGTTGAGCAGTCCGGCCAGTGTCCGGTCGGCCGTGCTCGCCTCGGTGATGGCCGCGCCGATCCGCTTGGAGATGTCGTCGGCCGCCGCCTTCTGCTTCGCCTCCTGGCCCGCGTCGGCCGGGCCGCTCGACGCGGGCCAGCTCACCGTCCCGTCGTCGCTGACCGTCAGGCCCTTGGCGCCGGCGTCCACGACGGCCTGCCGGAGCTTCGACTGGGCGAGCGTGAAGAGGTCCGCGTAGTCCCGCAGGGTCTGGCCGATCGCGGCCAGTTCGGTTTCCGCGGCGCGCAGTTGGGTGGTTGTGGCGTCCAGGGAGGGGATCGCGGCGTCGGCGGCCGGTCCGCTCCAGCCGGAGCCGTGGACCCGGTCGGTGGTGCCGCTCTTCCAGTCCGCGGCGTGCTGGGTGTACGCCTTGTGCAGTGCGTCGAACGCGTCCCCCGCCGCGTGCAGGTCGGCCGGCTTGGCGTTCTTCACGCTCGCGAAGTCGAGGCGGCCCGCTGCCGCCTTCTGCTCCGGATCAGTCATGAGTGTTCCCCCCGCTACTCGGCGCTACCATAGCCGACTACTGCCGCATCGAAACCGGGGGGACATGATGGCGGACAGCGCGGGATTCACCGTCAAACCAGGCGAGTTGACCGCCGCCGGGAACAATGCGCTGACGGTTGCCGGGAAGGTCCCCGAGGAGACGGCGAAGCTCGCGGAGCCGAGCGCCACGGCCGCCGGGAGCCTGGCCGGGTGGCAGAGCGGGGCGGCGCTGACGGGGTGCGGCAGTGCGTGGAAGGCCTTGCTGGACGGGCTCGCCACCGACATGAAGACCGCCGGGGGCCATCTGATCACCTGCGCGCACGACTACCAGAACACCGACCACCGGAACGCCGATCACCTGCCGCCACCGGCCGCGACGGCGGCGGCCCACGACCCCTTCGAGACGAAGGTGGTCGGGGTGGCCGGCGTCCATCTCACCAGGGACGCGTAACTCCGTTACGGCGTCCGGAAGTCCACCACCAGGCAGTCCTCCACCGGCCGGTAGCCGATCTGCTGGTAGATGGAGTTGCTGGTCGGGTTGGCGAGGTCGGTGTAGAGCAGCACCTCCTGCGCCCCCAGGTCGAGCGCGTGGGCGGAGGCGGCCGCGGTGACGGCGCTGGCGTAGCCGCGGCCGCGGCGGTCGGCGGGGGTGTAGACCGGGCCGATGCGGGACATTCCGGCGAGCACGGGGCTGGCGCCGGCCAGGGCGACCGGGGTGCCCGCGTCCTCCCAGAGGTGGAGGCTGCCGGAGGCCAGCTTGTCGTCCACCGCCCGGGCCACGTCGGAGGGGGCGATCTCGACTTCGCGCAGGAACTCCTCGTACCAGCGGATCGCCAGTTCCCGGTCGGCCGGTCCGGCGAGCCGGGGCCGGCCGGCGGGTGGGCGCGGCGGGTCGGTGAGCCGGCCGAGCCGGTAGAGCCGCTCCTCGACCCGGACGAAGTGGTCGATGCCGGTGGCGGCCGTCCAGGCCTCGGCGAAGGCGCGGACCGATTCGGCCCCGCCGCCGACTCCGGCGACCTCGGTGAATCCAGGGCCGGCCTCGGCCAGTCGGACCGCCAGCTCGGCGGCCAGGGCCGGTGGCATGGCGGAGAGCCTGGGGGCGAACGGCGGGGTCTGCAGGAAGGCGCCTTCGACCGGGCCGCCCGGCGCGGCCTGCCACCAGCCGAAGACCGGCGGGAGCTCCCCGAAGGCGTCGAGGCCTGATCCGGCGAGCCGGTGGGCGACGGTGAGCAGGACGGTGTTCTCGGCCGGGCGGGTGGCCAGGAAATCGCCCGCGTGGCGGCGGAAGTCGTCGAGCGAGGTGCTGAGCGTCCAGGTCATGGCCCATCCTCACCCCGCTCGACGCCCGCACGCCAACGGTTATTCGCCCACGACTATTCGCCCACGGCCACGACGGCGCCGAGCCGCTCGCCGAGCACCGCCGGATCGGTGGTGGGCACCTCGCAGGCGAAGTGCCGGCAGACGTACGCCGCGGGCGCGCCGCCGACCAGCGGGCGGTCGGCCAGCAGCGGCACCTCGGCGGCGGCCTCGCCCGGCTCGCCGACCGCGACGACGGCGCCGGGCGCCGTCCCGAGCAGGGCGGCCCGGCGCAGCGCCGCGGTGGCCGGGTGGTCGGCCGGGCCGACGACGGCGACCTCGCGCGGCCCGTCGAGCAGGGCTTCGGCGACGGCGAGGCCCCAGCCGATGAACCGGGGGGCCCGGCCGGCCAGGGCGCCGACGATGCCGAGGGCGCGTTCGGCGGCGGTGCGGTGCCGTTCGGAGCCGGTGTACGCGGCGTAGCCGAGGAGGGCGCCGGCGGCGGCGGTCCAGCCGGAGGGGGTGGCGTTGTCGGTCGGGTCCTGGGGGCGGCGGATGAGTTCCTCGGCGTCGTCGGCGGTGTCGTAGAGGGCGCCGGAGTCCTCGTCGGTGAAGTGCTTGAGCACGGTGTCGAGCAGGCCGCCCGCCAGTTGGAGCCATTCCGCCTCGCCGGTGACGGCGTAGAGGGCGAGGAAGCCCTCGGCGGTGTCGGCGTAGTCCTCCAGGACGCCGGCGTTGGTGCCGGGGCGGCCGTCCCGGGAGGTGCGCAGCAACCGGCCGTCGGGGGTGAGGTGGACGGCGAGCAGCAGGTCGGCGGCGCGTTCGGCGGCCTCGACGAGGTCGGGGCGCTCCAGCAGGGCGCCGGTCTCGGCGAGGGCGGCGATGGCGAGGCCGTTCCAGGCGGCGACCACCTTGTCGTCGCGGGCGGGTGCGGGCCGGGTCGCCCGGGCCTGGAGCAGCCGCTGCCGGATCTCCTCGTACTCGGCGAAGTCCACCGGATCGGTGAGGAGTTGGAGCACGGAGGTGCCGTGTTCGAAGGTGCCGTCGGCGGTGACGGTGAACAGCCGGGCGGCGGTGGCCGCGTCGGCCGGGCCGAGCAGGTCGACCAACTGGCCGGGCTCCCACACGTAGTAGGCGCCCTCGGCGGAGGCGCCGGTCTCCTCGTCGAGGCTGTCGGCGTCCAGCGCGGACGCGAACGCGCCTTCGGGCGTGCGGAGTTCGCGTAGCAGGAAGTCGGCCGTGGACAGCGCGACCCGGCGGGCGAGCGCGGAGCCGGTGGCCCGCCACAGGTGCAGGTAGGCGCGCAGCAGCAGGGCGTTGTCGTACAGCATCTTCTCGAAGTGCGGCACCACCCAGCCGGCGTCCACGGCGTAGCGGGCGAAGCCGCCGCCGAGCTGGTCGTGGATGCCGCCGCGGGCCATCGCCTCGGCGGTGCGGACGGCCATCTCCAGGGCGGCCTCGGAGCCGGTCCGGGCGTGGTGGCGGAGCAGGAACTCGATCACCATGGCCGGGGGGAACTTGGGGGCCCCGCCGAAGCCGCCACGGGCCTGGTCGAACTCCCGGCTGAGGGTGACCAGCGCCTGGTGCAGGTCGGCGTCGGCGGGCGGGTGGTGGGCGCCCGCCGAGTAGACGGCGGCGCGCTCGGCGAGGTCGGCCCGGATCCGCGCGGCGACCTCGCCGACCTCCTGCCGCCGGTCCCGCCAGGCCGCGTCCACGCCCTCCAGCACCTGCCGGAAGGACGGCATCCCGTGCCGCGGGGCGGGCGGGAAGTAGGTGCCGAAGTAGAACGGCTCCTTACCCGGCGTGAGGAAGACCGTCATCGGCCACCCACCCTGCCCGGTCGCCGCCTGCACGGCCTCCATGTACACCGCGTCGACGTCCGGCCGCTCCTCCCGGTCCACCTTGACCGCGACGAACCGCTCGTTCAGGTACCCGGCGAGCTCCGCGTCCTCGAAGCTCTCGTGCGCCATCACATGACACCAGTGACAGGCCGCATAGCCGACGCTCAGCAGCACCGGCACCCCCCGCCGCTCGGCCTCCGCGAAGGCCTCCGGCCCCCAGGGCCACCAGTCGACCGGATTGTCGGCGTGCTGCAGCAGGTACGGCGAGGTCGCGTCCGCGAGACGGTTCGGCATGGCCCCCATCCTCCCGCACGACGGGCCCCGCAGGCGTCAGGCCGCCCCGCCGGGCCGGCTTCCCCCGGGGCCGGGCCGGCGGGCGTCGCGCCCTCGCCCGGGGCCGTGGGGCCCCGGACGGGAGGGGCTACTCCTTGGGGGCTTCCGGCTCCTCCGTGAAGTTGACCTTCTTGAACTGGCGGTTCATCGACTTGGCCAGGAACCACGTCGCCACGCCGAGGGCGGCGAAGACGACGAAGCCGAGGAGACCGGGGGTGACCTTGGCGTCGTCGACGGCGAGGTCAGCGGCGAGGTGGACGAGGTTCACGGGGGCGCTCATATCTCTATGGTGGCCCGGCTCACGCCGAGCCGGGCCGTCGGGGGTGGGTCAGTCGCGCGCGTCGGCGGCCTCGGCCGCCAGGGTGGGGGTGCGCAGTCCGGCGAACAGGTCGTCCTCCGGGAGGTCCACGTCGATCAGGGTACGGGCGAGCTCGTAGTCCTCGGTGGGCCAGACCTCGCGCTGGACGTCGAGCGGGACGCGGAACCACGGGCCGTCCGGGTCGATCTGGGTGGCGTGGGCGATCAGCGCGCGGTCGCGGGTCTCGAACCAGTCGTCGCAGCGCACCCGGGTGGTGATCTCGCGCTCCTGGCGGCCGCTCTTCTCCCACCCCGCGATCCACTCGCCGTACGGGGAGTCGTGCCCGTGCTCGGTGAGGTACTGGTGCAGGGCGCGAATGCGGCCCATCGGGAAGCCGTGGTTGTAGTAGAGCTTGAGCGGCTGCCAGGGCTCGCCGGCCTCGGGGTAGGCGTCCGGGTCGCCGGCGGCGTCGAAGGCCAGCATGGTGATCTTGTGGGTCATGATGTGGTCCGGGTGCGGGTAGCCGCCGTTCTCGTCGTAGGTCGTGATGACCTGCGGCTTGAACTCCCGGATCAGCCGGACCAGCGGCTCGGCCGCCTCTTTGACGTCCTCCAGGGCGAAGCAGCCCTCGGGCAGCGGGGGCAGCGGGTCGCCCTCCGGCAAGCCGGAGTCCACGAAGCCCAGCCAGGCCTGCTTGACGCCGAGGATCGCCCGCGCCTCGTCCATCTCCTTGCGGCGCACCTCGTGGATGTTCTCCTCGACGTACGGGTCCCCCTGCAGCTTGGGGTTGAGGACCGACCCGCGCTCGCCCCCCGTGCAGGTGGCCACGAGCACGTCCACACCCTGCTCGACGTACATGGCCATGGTGGCCGCGCCCTTGCTGGACTCGTCGTCCGGGTGGGCGTGCACCGCCATCAGTCGCAACTGCTCAGTCAACGCCTTGCGTTCCTTCCACATCGTCGGGCGTTCCGCGAAGACCGGTCTGCCCACCGTACGAACCGCTCACTTCGGGACCACGTCGCCGCGAGGCCGGCCTGCGGCAGGTCTCCGGCACGGCCGGGCCCCGCCCCCGCCGGACCGGCCGCGGGCGTGCCCCTCCTATAGTGACGGAATGGAGGTCCGTCGCATTCCCCCGCACCACCCGCGCGGCTCCTCCCGAGGAGAGGACGGAGTCCGATGACTGCACAGAGCACCGCGACGCAGCTGCCCGAGGGGCGCTACGGCCGGAGGGGCGACGGCGAGTCGGACCGTCGGCTCAAGGTGGTCGGCGCGGTCTGCGGCGTGCTCGGCCTGGGGCTGATCGCCTGGCTTGGCGGCTCCTACCTGCTGCGCGAGTCGAAGATCAACGGCTCGGTGCCGACCTTCCAGGTGCTCTCCGACTCCGAGGTGCAGCTGCACCTCAGCGTGCGCAAGAGCGACGGGACGGCCGGCACCTGCACGGTCCGTTCGCAGGGCGACGACCACGGGGTGGTCGGGGTGGCCGACTTCCCGGTCCCCGCGGCCGGGTCCAGCTACGAGGCCACCGTCACCCTGCGCACCACCGCCCGCGGCACCACCGCCGAGCTGCTCGGCTGCACCCCGGCGAAGTAACGGCACGGCACGCGGAGTCCACCCGGCGGAGCAGCGGGGGCGTAGCGGGGCCGTAGCGGGAAAGCGGCCGGAACGCAGCGGGTACGCATACTCACCCGCCGGAACGGGCATCCGTAGGAAGTCCCGCAGCCGGTCGCCGTACACCGTGGCGCAACGCCACCGTCAATGCCGCGCCAACGCCTCTCCCGCTTGTCCGCAGGACTTGTTAGGCTCGTGGTTTCGCCCCTTCCGCACCGGATGGTACGGGAGCGGGCGTTGCTTTGTAGTTACGACCAATATCATCGTCGACCCTGCTGACGACTCACACCCTCAGCTCAGCCCCAGCACCTACGAGGAGCACCCGTGACCCAGACCAGCGAGAACGTGACCTGGCTCACTCAGGCCGGCTACGACCAGCTCAAGGCCGAGCTGGATCACCTGACCGGGCCCTGGCGCATCGAGATCGCCCAGAAGATCGAGGCGGCGCGCGAGGAGGGCGACCTCAAGGAGAACGCCGGTTACCACGCGGCGAAGGAGGAGCAGGGCAAGCAGGAGCTGCGCATCCGCCAGCTGACCCAGCTGCTGGAGCGGGCCAAGGTCGGCGAGGCCCCGGCCGACTCCGGCGTGGTGGCCCCGGGCATGGTCGTCACGGTCGCGTTCGACGGTGACGAGGACGACCTGATGGAGTTCCTGCTCGCCTCGCGCGAGGTCGCGGGCGCCGACGCCGTCGACGTCTACTCGCCGCAGTCGCCGCTGGGCCGCGCGATCGACGGCAAGAAGATCGGTGACGAGGCCACCTACGAGCTGCCGAACGGCAAGCCCGCCATGGTGAAGATCGTCAAGGTCGTGCCGCACGCCGGCTGACCCGGCCCCGAGCAGCACCGCCGGAGGGCGGTTGCGGAGTCCGTACAGAGGACTCCGCAACCGCCCTCACGCATCTCCGGCCGACGGAAGCGGAACCCGGAGCTGGAGCCAGAGCCGGACCGTAAGCCGAAAGCGCGGCCGCAGCCGCGGCCGCGCCGCTCAGCCCGCCGCCGAGCGGTACTTGCGCACCGACAGCCACGAGAACGCCGCCGTGATCACCACCGACCACAGCACCGACACCAGCGCCGCGTGCTGCATCGGCCAGGCGCTGTCCACCGGGCCGACCTGGTTGCCGAAGAGGTCCCGGCAGGCCTGCACGGTCGCGCTGAACGGGTTCCAGTAGGCGACGCCCTGCAGCCACCCCGGCATCGAGCTGACCGGCACGAAGGCGTTGGAGATGAAGGTCAGCGGGAACAGCCAGATCAGCCCGGCCGAGGTGGCCGCCTCGGGGCTGCGCACCGAGAGGCCGATCAGCGCGCCGATCCAGGAGAAGGCGTAGCCGAGGAGGAGCAGCAGCCCGAAGGCGCCGAGCGCCTTGAGCACCCCCTCGTGGATCCGCCAGCCGACCAGCAGCGCGACCAGCGCCAGCGCGACGAGCGTGAAGGCGGTCTGGCAAAGGTCCGCGAGGGTACGGCCGACCAGCACCGCGGAGCGGGCCATCGGCAGCGAGCGGAAGCGGTCCACCAGGCCCTTGGTCATGTCCTCCGCGATGCCGGCCGAGGCGCCGGCGACGGCGAAGGTGACGGTCTGGGCGAAGATGCCGGCCATCAGGAACTGGATGTACGTGTGGGAGCTGGAGTTCGTCCCGGGGATCTTGATCGCCCCGCCCATGACGTACGAGAACAGCAGCACGAACATGACCGGCTGCATGAGCCCGAACACCACGATCTCGGGGATCCGGGACATCCTGCGCAGGTTGCGCTTGGCGACCACCCAGGAGTCGTGCAGGGTCGCGGACAGGCCCCGGCGGGGCGTCGGCATGGCCGCGCCGATGGCGTGCTCGGTGGAGGTGCTCATCTCAGCGCTCCGTTCCGGCCGCGACGGCCCGCTGCCCGTCGGGCCCCTGGCCCCCGCCGTCGGCACCGTCCGCACCGTCCGTGCCGTCCGCGCCGCCGCCCGACGAGCCGCGGCCGCGACCGCCCCGGCCACGGCCCTTCGCACCGCCGCCGCTGTCCTCCTCGGCCGACTCGGCGATGTGCCCGGTGAGGGTGAGGAAGACGTCGTCCAGGGTGGGGCGGCGCAGGCCGATGTCGTCGATCTCGATGCCCCGGCCGTCCAGTTCGCGGATCACGTCGGCGAGCACCCGGGCGCCGCCGCTGACGGGCACGGTGATCCGCCGGGTGTTCTTCTCCACCGCGGGCTCGCCCAGCGCGTACCCGGACAGGGCCGCGACCGCGTCCGTGACCAGGCCCGGGTCGTGCACCACGACCTCGATCCGCTCGCCGCCGATCTGCGCCTTGAGCTGGTCGGCGGTGCCGCGGGCGATCACCCGGCCGTGGTCGACCACCGCGATGTCGTGGGCGAGCCGGTCGGCCTCCTCCAGGTACTGGGTGGTGAGCAGCAGCGTGGTGCCCTGCTCGACCAGGGTCTCGATGACCTCCCAGAGCGCGAGCCGGTTGCGCGGGTCGAGCCCGGTGGTCGGCTCGTCGAGGAACATCACCGGCGGCCGGACGACCAGCGCGGCGGCGAGGTCGAGGCGGCGGCGCATGCCCCCGGAGTAGGTCTTGGCGGTGCGGTCCTTGGCCTCGGTGAGGTTGAACCACTCCAGCAGCTCCAGCGCGCGGGCCTTCGCGCTGCGGGTGCTCATCTGGTAGAGCTCGCCGACCATGGTGAGGTTCTCGAAGCCGGTCAGGTACTCGTCGACCGCCGCGTACTGGCCGGACAGCCCGATCAGGCTGCGGACCTTGTTGGGGTGCTTGAGGACGTCGACCCCGGCGACCACCGCGTGGCCGGAGTCGGGACGGAGCAGGGTGGTGAGGACGCGCACGGTGGTGGTCTTCCCGGCACCGTTCGGGCCGAGCAGCCCGAGCACCGTGCCCTCGGGGACGTCGAGGCTGACGCCGTCCAGGGCTCGTACGTCGCCGAAGGTCTTCACCAGGTTCTCGGCTTGGATGGCTGGCGCCATGGCCTGCCTCATCTCCTCGGACGAATGGAGCGATCTGTCCCACTTTGCCCCCCGTTCGGGCGCGTGGGCGACTCGGTTCTCGGCCACCGACACAGAACGCGATGTATCGCGATCCTGGCAACTCGCGATACATCGCGTCAAGCGAATTCGAGGAACCGCCCGCGGGGGCTCAGCCGGAGACCACGTACCCCGCGTCCCGCAGCTCCCCCACCACCAGCGCGCAGTGCTCCGGCCCCTTGGTCTCCAGGTGCAGGTCCACCTCGACCTCGGTGAGCCCCAGCCGGGGGTCGATCCGGACGTGGGCGACGTCCAGCACATTGGCGTCCACCCTGGTCAGCACCCCCAGCAGGTCCGCCAGCGAGCCCGGCTTGTCCGCCAGCCGCACCCGCAGCGACAGGTAGCGCCCGGCCGCCGCCAGCCCGTGCCGCAGCACCCGCTGCATCAGCTGCGGGTCGATGTTGCCGCCGGAGAGCACCGCCACCACCGGGCCCTCGAACGAGTCCGGCTGCTCCAGCAGCGCCGCGATCGGGGCCGCCCCGGCCGGTTCGACCACCAGCTTGAGCCGCTCCAGGCCGAGCAGCAGGGCTCGCGACAGCGCGTCCTCGGAGACCGTGCGGATGCCGTCCGCCAAGGTGTTGACCACCTCGAACGGGATGTCCCCGGGGCGCCCGACCATGATCCCGTCGGCCATCGTGGCGAACTGCTCCAGCGAGACCGGCCGCCCGGCCGCCAGCGAGGGCGGGTACGCGGCCGCGGCCGCCGCCTGCACCCCGACCACCCGGACGTCCGGCCGCAGCGGCTTGACCGCCGCCGCGATCCCGGCCAGCAGCCCGCCGCCGCCCACCCCGACCAGGATGGTGCGCACCTCGGGGCACTGCTCCAGGATCTCCAGGCCGACGGTCGCCTGGCCGGTGACCACGTCCCAGTGGTCGAAGGGGTGGATGAACACCGCGCCGGTCGCCTCCGCGTACCGCTGCGCGGCCTGCAGCGCATCGTCGACGGTGGCGCCGTGCAGCCGGACCTCGGCACCGTACTCGCGGGTGGCGGCGACCTTCGGCAGCGGCGCCGCGACCGGCATGAACACGGTCGAGCGCACCCCCAGCAGCGAGGCCGCCAGGGCCACCCCCTGGGCGTGGTTCCCGGCGCTCGCCGCGACCACCCCGCCGGCCCGCTGCACCGGCGAGAGCCCCGCGATCCGCACGTACGCCCCGCGCAGCTTGAAGGAGCCGGTGCGCTGGAGGTTCTCGCACTTGAGGTGGACCGGCGCGCCGATCAGCCCGGACAGGTGCCGACTGCCCTCCATCGGGGTCACCCGGGCGACCCCGGCGAGCATCTTCTGGGCGCCGCGGACGTCGTCGAGGGTGATCGGCCAGTTGTGCATGATCCCAGCCTAGGGGCCAACCCGGGACGTCGGGCCTGTTCCCGGGCCCGCTCCGCCCGCGTACGCTGCTGCTTCTGAGCTTCTCTCACCGCATGACGATCGTGAGCCGCGATGACGACGACCTCGCCCCAGGCCACCGACCGAACCGAGCCCGTCCACACCCAACTCCAGTACCAGCTGGCGGTGTTCGCCCGCCGGATGGAACAGGTCCGGACCTCCGGCGGCGGCGTGGCCGTGCTGGACCGGGCCGCCTACCTGCTGCTCGACCGCCTGGAGCGGCACGGGCCGGCCAACGTCAAGGCGCTGGCCGACGCGCTCGGCGTGGACTCCTCCACGGTGACCCGCCAGGTCGCCCCGCTGGTCGCGGCCGGGCTGGTCGGCCGGGTGCAGGACCCGGCCGACCGCCGCGCGGTGCGGCTCGCGCTGACCGCCTGCGGCACCGGCCGACTCGCCGAAGTCCGGGACGGCCGGGCCGAGTTGACCCGCCGCCTGACGGCCGACTGGCCGCCCGAGGAGCAACAGGCGTTCTGCGCCCTGCTGGCCCGCTTCAACCTCGCGATGGAGTCGTACACGGCAGACCAGCAGGGCCACTGATCCCCTTAGCCCAGCGCCTGGGTGAGGTCGGCCAGCAGGTCGTCGATCGACTCGATGCCGACCGAGACGCGCACCAGGTCGGCCGGCACCTCCAGCGGCGAACCGGCCGCCGAGGCGTGGGTCATCCGGCCCGGGTGCTCGATCAGCGACTCCACGCCGCCCAGCGACTCGCCCAGGGTGAACAGCCGCGCGCGGTTGCAGACCTCGACGGCCGCGTCCTCGCCGCCGGCGACCCGGAACGAGACCATGCCGCCGAAGGCCTTCATCTGCTTGGCGGCGATGTCGTGGCCGGGGTGCTCGGGCAGGCCCGGGTAGAGCACCTGGCTGACCTTGGGGTGGCCCGCCAGCAGCTCCGCGACCTTCTCCGCGTTGGAGCTGTGCCGGTCCATCCGGACACCCAGGGTCTTGATGCCGCGCAGCACCAGCCAGGCGTCGAACGGCCCGGAGACGGCACCCATCGCGTTCTGGTGGTACGCGACCTCCTCGCCGAGGCCGGCCTCGGCGAGCACCAGCGCACCGCCGACCACGTCCGAGTGGCCGCCCATGTACTTGGTGGTGGAGTGCACGACCGCGTCCGCGCCGAGCGCGATCGGCTGCTGCAGGTACGGGCTGGCGAAGGTGTTGTCGACCACCAGCAGCGCCCCGGCACCGTGCGCGACCTCGGCCAGCCCGGCCAGGTCGGTGATGCCGAGCAGCGGGTTGGACGGGGTCTCGACCCACACCGCGCGGGTGTTGGGGCGCAGCGCGGCGCGGACGTCGTCCAGCTTCTGGGTGTTGGCGACGGAGAACTCGACGCCCCAGCGGGTCAGCACCTTGGCGAACAGCCGGAAGGTGCCGCCGTAGGCGTCGTTGGGGATCACGATGTGGTCGCCCGGCTTGAGGATGGTACGCAGCAGGGTGTCCTCGGCCGCCAGGCCGGAGGCGAAGGCGAGGCCGCGGGCGCCGCCTTCGAGGGCCGCGAGGCACTCCTCCAGCGCGGTGCGGGTGGGGTTGGCGCTGCGGCTGTACTCGTAGCCGCCCCGCAGGCCGCCCACCCCGTCCTGCTTGTAGGTGGACACCTGGTAGATCGGCGTGACGACGGCCCCGGTCTGGGGGTCTGCTTCCTGACCCGCGTGGATGGCGAGGGTCTCGAAGCCCTGGGGAAGCTGGTGCTCGGTCATGGCTCCGAGCCTAACGGCCGTACCGCCGTGCGCCCGCCGGAATGCCCGGACCTCCCGGACCGGATCCCCGAAGTCCGCCGGAGTCCGCCGGAGTCCGCCGGAGTCCGCCGGAGTCCGCCGGAGTCCGCCGGGCCGGATCCCCGGAATCCACCGGACCCGATCCCGGGAGTCGCCCGAGCCGGAATCCGCGGGCCGTCCGGTGCGTTGAATCCTGGGCAACCCTCCCTACCCCGATGGAGCAGGCCGTGCTGTTCGACCGCCACAAGACCTCGCTCGTCCCCGCCGACCAGGCGCTGCCCGGCCGCCCGGCCCCGGCCTTCGCCCTGACCGAGCCGCACACCGTCCTCGGCCACCCGCTGACCGGCCCGTACCCGGAGGGGCTGGAGGTGGCCGACTTCGGGCTGGGCTGCTTCTGGGGCGCCGAGCGCACGTTCTGGCGGCTGCCCGGCGTCTGGACGACGCTGGTCGGCTACCAGGGCGGCTACACCCCGAACCCGACGTACGAGGAGGTCTGCAGCGGCCTGACCGGGCACACCGAGGCGGTCCGGGTGGTGTTCGACCCCGCGGTGGTGTCCTACGAGCGGCTGTTGAAGGCCTTCTGGGAGGCCCACGACCCGACCCAGGGCAACCGCCAGGGCAACGACGTGGGCACCCAGTACCGCTCCGCGCTGTACACCCACTCCCCCGCCCAGGCCGCCGCCGCGGCCGCCACCCGGGACGCCTTCCAGCCCGCCCTGACCGCGCTCGGTCACGGCCCGATCACCACCGAGCTCGCCGAGGCCGGCCCGTTCTACCCGGCCGAGCCGTACCACCAGCAGTACCTGTCGGACGCCAAGAACCCCAACGGCTACTGCGGTCTCGGCGGCACCGGCGCCTCCTGCCCGATCGGAGTGGCCCGCAC
Source organism: Kitasatospora sp. NPDC059827 (assembly GCF_042731675.1). Lineage (NCBI taxonomy): Bacteria > Bacillati > Actinomycetota > Actinomycetes > Kitasatosporales > Streptomycetaceae > Kitasatospora > Kitasatospora sp. NPDC059827. Next base: position 31,659 of record NZ_JBHWIV010000076.1, read on the forward strand.
CCAGGGCTGACCGCCCGCCGTCGGGCCGTCCGGGCGCCCGCCACCCGAGGTGACCGTTCCCGGGGGCGGGCGCAGACTGGAAGGGCCAGCAAGGGCGGCCCGGCCACCTTTTGGCGGCCGGGCCGTTCCTCGTGAGAGGAGTGCGCCATGTCCGGTCTGGTCCGCATGAGTTTCGAGGCTCCCGAGGAGGTCCGCCCGTTCGAGGACGGCTCGGGGGAGCTGCGGCTGGTCAACCTGGACGGCGGCCCGGTCGGCCGGGCCGTGTTCCAGCCGGGGTGGCAGTGGTCCAAGCACGTGAAGCCGATCGCGGGGACGGACAGCTGCCGGGCGGCGCACCTGGGGTACGTGGTCTCCGGCCGGATGCGGATCGTCATGGACGACGGCGAGCAGGCCGACTACGGCCCGGGCGACTTCATGATCTGCCCGCCCGGCCACGACGCCTGGATCCTGGGCGACGAGCCCTGCGTGATCGTGGACTGGCAGGGCTTCGCGGACTACGCGAAGCGGTGAACGCGGCCGCCCGCCGCCTCGGGCGGGCCGAGGGGCGGGCGGAAGCAGTGGTGCTGAGCGGGAACGGCGGGGCGGGAGCGGGTCAGACCGCGCTGCCGGCCTTCCAGTCGGCCCAGCCGAGGTTCCAGCCGTTCAGGCCGTTGTCCGGGGCGACGGTCTTGTCCCCCGAGTTCCGGACCTCGACGACGTCGCCGACCATCGAGGACTTGTAGAACTTGAAGCCGTCCGTGCTGCTGTCCTGGGCGCCCTTGGCGTCCTGGAGGCCGACGCAGCCGTGGCTGGTGTTCTGCCCGCCGAAGATCGACGACGGCGACCAGTAGTTGCCGTGGATGAAGGTGCCCGAGGTGGTGAGGCGCTGGGCGTGCGGCACGTCGGCGATGTCGTACTCGCTGCCCAGGTTGACGGTCTGCGAGTTCATCCGGGTCTGGGTGAACTGCTCGGAGATCACCATCTTGCCGCCCCAGGTGGTGTGCTCGGAGGAGCCGCCGGAGATCTTGTAGACGGCGCTGACCTGGCCGTCCGTGGTGACGGTGAGCTTCTTGGTGGCGAGGTCGGCGACGCTGGTCTGGGCCCGGCCGATGGTGAAGGCGACGTCCTTGGACTGGGTGCCGTAGACGCCCTTCGCGCCCTCGACGTCCTTGAGCCGGAGCTTGAGGGTGACCTTGGTGCCCTTGGCCCAGTACTCCTGCGGCCGGAAGTCGAGGCGGGTGCTGGAGAACCAGTGCCCGACGATCTCGACGCCCGGCTCCGCTATCACGGTGATCGCCGACTGGACGGCCTTCTTGTCCGTGATCGGCTTGCTGAAGTTGATCGAGACCGGCATGCCGACGCCGACCGTCGAGCCGTCCTCGGGGGTGAAGTAGCCGACGAAGGTGTTGGCCGGGGTCGCCGTGGTGAAGCTGGCGTTGGCGTCCGCCTCCAGCTTGTCCTTGTCGACGCCGCTGGCGGTCACGGCGTACTTGGTACCGCTGGCCGGGGCCGCGGCCGAGGTCCAGCTGGTGTTGTCGCTGGAGAGCTGGCCGGCCAGCTCCTTGCCGGTGGAGTCGGTGACCTTGACGCTGGTCAGGGTGCCGCCCGCGACGGTGACCTTGACCGGCTCGCTGAAACTCGCGCCGGTGGTGCCGTCCGCGGGGGCGACGGTGATCACGGCCGTCGAGGTCTTCGGCGCGCTGCTGCCGCCGCCGGAGCCCGGGGTGCCGCCGCCGTTGCCGGAGCCGCCGTTGCCACCACCACCACCGCTGCCGCCGCTGTTGTCGTTGCAGGCCGCGAGCAGCAGGACCGGCGCACCGATCAGGCCCGCGAGCACTCCGCGTCGGCTCCAGTTGACTCCGGCCACCCGCCCCTGACCGTCCCGTGCCGTCACGTCGCGTCTCCCTGCTGATCATCCCGGGCAATTACGGATACAGAAACGCAATCCGGCCGCTCACGGTTCCACCATCGAAGGGTAAGCGATCGTATGAGATGACCCAACTTCCCGCTGAGCATGGACAAAACACCCGGTCCGCCGGGGGCGGACCGGGTGTTCAGGGGTGGTGACGGCGCGAACGGCCGTTACTCGGCGGACTCCTCCACGGAGTACTCGTCCCACTCCTCGTTCTCGGGGTCGAACTCGGTCTGCGCCGACTCCCAGGTCGCCGAGGCGAGCTCCACGCCCGGGACGTCGCCGAGCAGCGCGACCGGGTCGATGAAGTGGGCGAGCGAACCCGACGGGTCCACCTCGATGGCGTCGACGGACTGGGCGCGCTCCTCGTCGTCGAGGTACTCGTCCCCGGCGACCTGCTGCAGGGCCGCGGCCTTGAGCGCGCCCTCGTCGGTGATCTCCGCGATGAGCTCGATCTTGAGCTTGACGTAGCGCGGGGCGTCGGTCGTTTCAGTGCTGGTCATGCCAGCGAGCGTACGGGACCACGGACCCCCCGGCGTGCACGGAAGGGGCCGGTCCCTCGGAACAGGACCGGCCCCGCCGTGCTCCGGACCGGCTCCCCCACCCGGGAGCCGCGGAGCCGCGCCGTGACGGCGCGGTGATCGCCCGTGGGAGCCGCCGCACCCTGTCGACCGGCCGGAGCCGGGCAGGGTCGGGACGACGGCGCCCCCACGGAGGGGCCCCTCCCTCCGAATCAACGGTCGGGGAGGGCGGACACGGCGGCCGGGTCAGGACCGTCCGACGTGACCGGAGCCGGCCGCGGTCACCGGGGAGCCGCTCCCGGTGGACCACTGCCGTCTCGCGCGGCGTCTTGCCGTTGACCACCACGATGCCGGAGCCGTGTTAACCACGTGCTGCGGGCAGGTGACGCCGGTGTACCACTTCGCGCGTGGACGAATCCTCCGGATCCGGCCGCGGGCGGGGCGGGGTGAGCGGTCGTCAGTGCGCGCCGCGGGTGGTCAGGTAGCCCAGCAGGTCCTGGCGGGTGACGATGCCCTGCGGCTTGCCCTCCACCAACACGACCGCCGCGTCGGCCTTCTCCAGCACGGTCATCAGGTTGGTGACGGTCTCGCCCGAGCCGACCACCGGCAGCGGCTTGGACATCACCTTGTCCAGCGTGTCGGTCAGCTCGATCTCCTTGGCGAAGATGCCCTCCAGCAGCAGCTTCTCCACCACGGAGCCGATCACCTCGCCGGCCATGATGTCCGGGTGCCCGGCGCCCGGGGAGACCACCGGCATCTGGGAGACGCCGTACTCGCGCAGCACCCGGACCGCCTCGGCGACCGTCTCGTTCGGGTGCATGTGGACGAACTGCGGGACGCCGCCCTGCTCGATGCCCTCCTTGCGGACCAGCACCTCGCTGATGTGGGCCTCGTCGGTGGCCGAGGGCAGGAAGCCGTAGTCGGCCATCCAGTCGTCGTTGAAGATCTTCGACAGGTAGCCGCGGCCGCCGTCCGGCAGCAGCACCACGACGACGTCGTCCGGCCCGAGCTTCTTGGCGACCTCCAGCGCGGCCACCACGGCCATCCCGCAGGAGCCGCCGACCAGCAGGCCCTCCTCCTTGGCGAGGCGGCGGGTCATCTGGAACGAGTCCTTGTCGGAGACGGCGACGATCTCGTCCGCGACGCCGCGGTCGTAGGCGGTCGGCCAGAAGTCCTCACCGACGCCCTCGACCAGGTACGGACGGCCGGTGCCGCCCGAGTAGACCGAGCCCTCCGGGTCCGCGCCGACGACCTTGACCTTGCCGCCGGACGCCTCCTTGAGGTAGTTGCCGGTGCCGGAGATGGTGCCGCCGGTGCCGACGCCCGCCACGAAGTGGGTGATCTTCCCCTCGGTCTGCTCCCACAGCTCCGGGCCGGTGGAGTAGTAGTGCGAGGCCGGGTTGTCCGGGTTGGAGTACTGGTCCGGCTTCCAGGCGTTCGGGGTCTCGCGGACCAGGCGGTCGGAGACGTTGTAGTAGGAGTCCGGGTGCTCCGGGGCGACGGCGGTCGGGCAGACCACGACCTCGGCGCCGTACGCGCGCAGGGTGTTGATCTTGTCGGTGGACACCTTGTCCGGACAGACGAAGATGCACTTGTAGCCCTTCTGCTGGGCCACGATCGCCAGGCCGACGCCCGTGTTGCCGGAGGTCGGCTCCACGATCGTGCCGCCCGGCTTGAGGGCGCCCGAGGCCTCGGCGGCCTCGATCATGCGCATCGCGATGCGGTCCTTCACCGAGCCACCGGGGTTGAAGTACTCGACCTTGGCCAGCACTGTCGCGGTGATGCCCTCGGTGACCTTGTTCAGCTTGACCAGTGGCGTGTTGCCGACCAGGTCGATGATCGAGTTGTGGTACCGCACGGGGGTCCTCCCGGTCTATGGGCATGCGAGTGCATTCGGTACTGCAAAGCCTAGGGCGTGCCACGTGCCCCAGCCCTCCCTTCCCGCACTCCCCCCACCGCCGCCGCGTTCCCCCAATGGCCCACCCCCGCCCGCGCCCCCGGTACTCCCGCCCTCCGCGCGGGTAAGAGCGCTGTGCAGGCACGACCGTGTCCCCGGAGGGGGCGGCACGAGGACGCGAAGGGGGCACCGGATGCCAGGGGCACAGGACTCGCGGGCCCGGGTGGCCCGTCGGATCGCCACCGCGGCGGCGTACGGCGGGGGCGGGCTCGGACTGCTCGGCGTGGGCCTGGTGGGCCTGCTGCTGACCGAGAGCAAACTCGCCGTCCAGGCCATCGGAGTCCTGGAGACCGTCCCGCCCAAGGCCGACGGCGTCTACGGCGAGGCCTTCGCCGACGGCGCCGCGCCGCCGCGCCCGCCGCTCGTGCTGGCCGTCCTCGGCGACTCCACCGGCGCCGGCCTGGGCGTGGCCCGCGGCCGGGAGACCCCGGGCGCGCTGCTGGCCGCCGGTCTGGCCTCGGTCGCCGAGCGCCCGGTGCGGCTGGTCAACGTGGCCCGCTCCGGCGGCCGCTCGGCCGACCTCTCCGGCCAGCTGGAACGGGCCCTGCGACACCGCCCGGACGTCGCCGTGATCATCGTCGGGGCCAACGACGTGACCCGGCACAGCCCGGCCCAGCTCGCCGTCCGCCAGCTCGGCGAGGCCGTCGCCGCGCTGCGCGCCAACGGGTGCGAGGTGGTGGTGGGCACCTGCCCGGACCTCGGGACGATCAAGCCGGTGCGCCCGCCGCTGCGCTGGGTGGCCCGGCGGCTGAGCCGCCAGCTGGCCGCCGCGCAGACCATCGCGGTGGTGGAGGCGGGCGGGCGCACCGTCTCACTGGGCTCGCTGCTCGGCCCGGAGTTCGCCGCTCGCCCGGAGATGTTCGCCGCCGACCGCTACCACCCCTCGGCCCAGGGCTACGCCACCGCCGCGATGGCCGTGCTGCCCTCGGTCTGCGCCGCGCTGGACCTGTGGCCGGAGGAGGAGCGCCCGAGCGCCGCCCGCCCCGGCGGGGCGGCACTGCCGGGCGAGACGGTGCTGCCGGTCGCGGTGGCCGCCGCTGCCGCCGCCGGCCGGGCGGGCACCGAGGTCGCGGCCGTGGACCCGGGGGGCCCGGGCCGGCGCTGGGCCCTGCTGCGCCACCGGCTGCGGGTCGGCCCGGACGCGGCCCGGGAGCCCGGCCCGGTGCCCGGCAACACGTCGGCCAGCTCACACGCCGGTGCCGGTGACGACTGAGCTACCAAGCGGTAACTTTCCTCCCGGACCGCCAGGTCCGCCGTCACCCAGCGAGGAGCCCGCAATGCCCGAAGCCGTCATCGTCAGCGCCACCCGTTCGCCGATCGGCCGGGCGTTCAAGGGCTCCCTCAAGGACGTCCGCCCGGACGACCTGACCGCCCACGTCATCCAGGCCGCCCTGGCCAAGGTCCCGCAGCTCGACCCGCGCGAGATCGACGACCTGATGCTCGGCTGCGGCCTCCCGGGTGGCGAGCAGGGCCACAACCTGGCCCGCATCGTGGCCGTGCAGATGGGCATGGACTACCTGCCCGGCGCCACCATCACCCGCTACTGCTCCTCCTCCCTGCAGACCACGCGGATGGCACTGCACGCGATCAAGGCCGGCGAGGGCGACGTCTTCATCTCGGCCGGCGTCGAGACCGTGTCGCGCAGCGTCAACGGCACCTCGGACGGCATGCCGGGCACCATGAACCCGCTCTTCGACGACGCCCAGGCCCGCACCAAGAAGCGCGCCGAGGAGGGCGGCGGCGAGTGGCACGACCCGCGCGCGGACGGCCTGCTGCCGGACGCCTACATCGCGATGGGCCAGACCGCGGAGAACCTGGCCGCGCTCAAGGGCATCACCCGCGCCGACCAGGACGAGTTCGGCGTCCGCTCGCAGAACCTCGCCGAGGCCGCCATCAAGGCCGGCTTCTGGGAGCGCGAGATCACCCCGGTCACCCTGCCGGACGGCACCGTGGTCAGCACCGACGACGGCCCGCGCGCCGGCGTCACCCTGGAGGGCGTCTCCGGCCTCAAGCCGGTCTTCCGCCCCGACGGCACCGTCACCGCCGGCAACTGCTGCCCGCTGAACGACGGCGCGGCCGCGCTGGTCATCATGTCCGACACCAAGGCCCGCGAGCTCGGCATCACCCCGCTCGCCCGGGTGGTCTCCACCGGCGTCAGCGCCCTCTCCCCCGAGATCATGGGCTACGGCCCGGTCGAGGCCTCCAAGCAGGCGCTCCGACGGGCCGGCCTGACCATCGACGACATCGACCTGGTCGAGATCAACGAGGCCTTCGCGGCCCAGGTCATCCCGTCCTACCGCGACCTCGGCATCGACCTGGACAAGCTGAACGTCAACGGCGGCGCCATCGCCGTCGGCCACCCCTTCGGCATGACCGGTGCCCGGATCACCACCACGCTGATCAACTCCCTGCAGTGGCACGACAAGCAGTTCGGTCTGGAGACCATGTGCGTCGGCGGCGGCCAGGGCATGGCGATGGTCATCGAGCGCCTCAGCTGACGCCCCCCGTGCTCCGAAGGGTCTGGACCACCCGTTTGGAGTGACCGTGGGTAATTGAGGGCCGGATCACACCGAGAGGTCGATCCGGCCCTCTTTCCGGTCGTTTCCGGTCCGGGGATCGACACTGCGGAGCGGATCAACTCCACTGCGTAGAACGGTGTTACCTAACAATTTGGGGACAAGAGCGAAAGTCCCGGACGAATTAGACATTCGCCACTGCGGTAACAGCCCCGGATGGGGCAGTGTGGACACGTAACCCCGTTCCGCTCCTCGCTAGGAGTACGTTCCGTGAGCGTCGTCTACACCATCCTGCTGCTGATCCTGATCACCGTGTCGACCGCCGTGCTGCTGCGCCTCCGGGGCATCTCCCGGCGGCTGGACGCACAGGCGGCGGCCCAGACCGGGCCCGCACCGGTGGACGAGGCCGCGATACGCCGGGCCGTCGCCGAGGCCCTGGCCGCCGACCGCGAGCGGGAGATCACCGAGGCCCGGGCCTTCTGGGCCGAGCAGGAGGCCCGCGCGGCCGAGGACGCCCCGCTGTTCGACTCCCCCTTCGCCGGGGCGCCCTTCACCGAGGCACTGGCCGGCACCGACGAGTGGCCGCTGTTCTTCCCCCGCCCCACCGGCCCGCAGGACGCCGCCGACAACGCCGGGACGATGGACCCGGAGTTCGGCGAGGCGCTGCGCTCCGCGCTGGAGGACCTGATCACCGAGGGCGGCACCGGCCCGGCCGAGCCGGGCACCGAGGGCGGCACCCCGCTGCGCCCCGGCCACCCGGCCGGCGAGCCCACCAAGGACGCCCGCGCCCGCCGCGAGGCCGACCTGCTGGCCACCGGCCTGGAGGCCGGGCTGCTGGACGCCGAGCCGCTCGTGGAGGAGGCCCCGGTCGCCGCCCCCGACCCGCGCCGCCACCCCTCCCACCCCGACTTCGTACCGAGCCAGGCGCCCTCCCGGGAGTGGACCGACACCCGGCTCGCCGCCCTCGCCGAGGAGGCCGTCGCCCTGATCGACGTCCGCCCGGGCCCGCTCGGCACCCTGGACGTGTACGCCTTCGCCGACGGCACCACGCTGTGCGTGGCCCCGGGCGACCGGGAGGCCGCCTACCGGCTGATCGACGCGGTCCGTGCCGGTGAGCACGTCCGACTGCTCGGCGGCTCGCGGTTCTCCGGCTCCTACTCGCTGACCTTCTCCACCGACGAGGAGGCCGTCTACGTGCTCGCCGACCGGGTGGTCGCCAGCATCTGACCCCACCTCAGTCACGCAGCAGGACCGAAGGCCGCCCGGGTCGCGGGGTTACCGACCCGGGCGGCCTTCGGCGTGTCCGGCTCCGGGGACGCGCTCCGGCGGGTCAGCCGCAGAGCGAGGCCGTCTCCCGCACCGCGGCCACCGCCTCGGCCAGCAGCTCGCCCACCGCCACCGGCCCGTCCGGCAGCGCCACCTCGGCCCCCTCGGGCAGCGCCGCGAGCGCGGCCGCCAGGTCGTGCCCGGCGACGGCCAGCTGGTCCCCCGCCGCGAAGGCCCCGGCGTCCGGGAACTCCCGCTCCGGCCCGCCCTCCACGGCCAGCGCCAGCGCGGCCAGCCGCCGGGCCAGCGCCAGCACGGCCGCCGCCCGCGAGGCGTGCCCGGGCACGGCGCCCAGCAACTTGCTCTGCGGCAGCGAGCGGAAACGATCCGCCAGTCCGTCGACGGCTACGACCAGGGGCTGTACGTCATGCATGGGGAGGAGCCTAACCAAACGCCGCCGGGCCCCGGAGCAGAGAATGCTCCGGGGCCCGGCGGCAGTGGGTGGCGAGGACCAGGGGTGCGTCAGTCGTCGCCGCGCAGGATCGCGATCAGGCGCAGCATCTCCATGTAGATCCAGACCAGCGACAGGGTGAGCCCGAAGGCGGCCCGCCAGGACTCGCGCTGCGGGGCGCCCTGGGCGATGGCCTCCTCGATCGACGCGAAGTCCAGCGACAGGAAGAAGGCGCCCAGGCCGATGCCGATCAGGCCGACCACGATGCCCAGCGGGCCGGAGCGCAGGCCCATGTCGGCGCCGAAGGCCATCGCGATGACGTTGACCAGCATCAGCAGCACGAAGCCCAGGGCGATCGCCAGGCCGATCCGCTGGTAGCGCGCGGTGACCCGGATCCGGCCGCTCTTGTAGGCGAACAGCATCGCCGCGAAGACCGCCGCCGTGCCCAGCACCGCCTGGATCACGATGCCGTTCAGCATGGTGTTGAAGGCGTGCGAGACGGCGCCCATGGCGAAGCCCTGGAGGGCCGCGTAGGTCAGGATCAGCGGCGGGCTGACGCTGTTCTTGAACGAGATCACCAGGCCGACGACCATGGCCACCAGGCTGGCGCCGATCGCGAAGCCGAAGTTCTCGAACGGCAGCGTGAACCAGGCCACCGCACCGGCGGCGACCAGGGTGAGCAGCGTCATCGCCGTGCGGGCGACCACGTCGTCGAGCGTCATCCGCCCGGTGGCCGCCGGGCCGGCCGACGGCCCGTTGTACATCTGGTAGAGCTGCTCGTCCGTCATCGGGCCCTGGCCCTGCGGCTGCTGGGCGTACTGCGTCCCCGCGTACGGGTTGCCGTGCTGGCCCCCGGCCTGCGCGGTGCCACCGAACCCCGCGTAACCGGGCTCGCGGGTGAAAGACCCCTCCCGCGAGAAGACCGGGTTGCTGCTTCTCATGTGCACATTCCCTCCGTGGCGGCACTGCACCGCCCAGGTACCAGGGTAATGGCTTGGCAAAAATTCCGGGATACGCCGCGAGGAGGATCCGGTGAACCACTCCCGGCGGGGACGCCGGAGGCGCCCCCGCGGGTCGTTGCGGTGCCCGGAGCCGGACTCGAACCGGCACGGCCTCGCGGCCAAGCAGTTTTAAGCTGCCCGTGTCTGCGTTCCACCATCCGGGCGTCCTGCGAACCACCCCTGAGACTAGTCGCCCGGCTCACCCTTTCGCATGTTCCCAGCCCGGGAAGTTGTCATGTTTCCTTGCCATCTGACGAACAGTTCGAGATTCGGCCACGAAGCACGGTGATTCCGGCCACCGCACCGTCCTCAGGGTTCCCGTCATACCCCAGGAGGAGGGTCCGGCACCGCCCGTACGCCCAGCGGTGGTCGGGCCAACCGTTCGAGGGGTCGACGCCGAACCATGATCACGTCGCGGAGCATGGAGGTACGAATCCGCGAACCCCCGAGGAGCACCCCCGTGACCACGTCGACCGCAACCGCCGTCCGTACCGGCCTGGCGGCCGCCCGCGCCACCGGCCTGAACAAGGTCTACGGGGAGGGGGAGACCCGGGTCGTCGCCCTGGAC
>NZ_JBHWIV010000077.1:0-306 GCF_042731675.1 Kitasatospora sp. NPDC059827
GGGGGCGCGCACCGCGGGGCGGGGCCCGGGGGGGGGGCCCACGGGGGGCTGGGTGATTTTCCGACCGCCGACCCTGATGGTGGGGTGTTGGGCGCCGTTGGCGGTCTGAAAATCACCCGCAACGCCCCTCTCCGCACCCACCCCCTCCACCGCCCCCTCCCGCAGCGCGTCCCTCTCGCCTTGGGCGGGTGGGGAGGTGGGGGTGGGTGTTGGTGGGTGGGTGCGGATTCTTGTGGTGCGGGCGCGCGGGCGGTGGCTCGCGCGCCCGCGGGGGGTGGGGGGGTCAAGGGGGGGGGTTCGGCCACA